>JAFLRS010000080.1 GCA_022511355.1 Alistipes sp. | reverse complement strand
GCTTCGCAACCGTTTGTTTGTCAGTCCGTTCCCGCACGCATGGCGTCCCGGTACGGTTACCAAATAGTGACCGTTTTTTGAAAAATGACCGATTTTTCTCTCTTAATTTAACTTTTTGAGTTCAAAAACTGAACTTTTCCTGCCCCTTCATCGGGTCATCGGGTCCCGCATTTTCCGCATTCGGCTTTCGGTTTCCGACTCACCCGCCCCCGAAAAACACAGGTTACGATTTGTAACCTCCCCTCCCGAAAACCGCCCTTAATCAAAAAAAAGTATACTTTGTATAGCAAAGTATTGAAATTTTACTTATATTTGCATCGGCAAACAACCTAAATGCACAAATAAATTTAGATATTCAATCATGAAAGAGACTGTAAACGTGAGCATTGCATCGCAAGCCTTCATTCTCGACCGGGATGCGTGGCAGCTGCTCGACAACTATCTGAAGAGTATTCGCGACAGGCTCGATGTCGATGACAACGAAACGATTGTCGATATCGAAACCCGCATCGCCGATATTTTTCACGAGAATCTGCCGTCGGCCATGATGGTGGTCTCGGCTGCGCTCGTCCGCAGGGTTATGGAGCAAATAGGCGACCCCGAAATCTTCGGGGCTCCGCGTCACCGAACCGACGGCAACGACACTGCCGGCAACGATTCGCAACCGCACGTCGATGACATCTGGCGCAAACCGCTGCGGCGTTCGCAAACCGACCGCGTATTCGCCGGAGTATGCGGAGGCATAGCACGTCATTTCGACTGCGACTCCTCGGTCATACGGCTCGTTACTCTTATTCTCATCATCTTCGGCGGATTGTCGGTATGGCTCTACATTCTGCTATGGCTGATTATCCCCGCCGAACCTAAAAACTCGCTGTAAACCATGAACGAAGAGAACACTAAAGCGCAAATGCGCAAAGGAATTCTGGAGTATTGCATTCTGGCCATAATAGCCCGCGAAGCCTCCTATGCACCCAAAATCATAGCCGAACTCAAACGCGCCAGCATGATCGTGGTCGAGGGAACCATCTATCCCATTCTCTCGCGGCAGAAAAATGCAGGTCTGCTCACCTATCGCTGGGAAGAGTCCCCCCAAGGACCTCCGCGCAAATACTACTCGCTCACCGAAAAAGGCCGACAGCATTTGGCTTCGCTCGATGAGGCATGGAACGAAATGGTGGCTCAAATCAACATCATAAGAAACGGAGAATAGCGCCATGAAGAGGTTCGTTCAAATCATTGCGGCCGCAATCGCATTGTGTGCCGCATCGTCGGCTGCGGCGGTCAATCCCAAAATAATAAGTATAGGTCCGGATTGGGGCTATACGGTGATTCCGTCGAAGAACATCGTGACCGAAAAGCGCACCAGCGCCATGAATTTCACGAAGATAGAGGTTTCGGGCTATGTGAGTCTGACCGTCGAGGAGCGCAACGACAACATCATAGTCATACGCACCCCCGAGAATCTGATGCCGTACCTCAAGCTGTCGGTGTCGAACGGAGTCCTTGAGGCCGGACTGGAAGGCGTGCGAATATCGCGCAAGTACGAGAATGCCTCGCATCCGGTCGAGATATTCATTCCCGACAACGGCAGAATAGAAGAGATTGACGTTTCGGCGGTTTCGAAGGTGGAGGTGCTGCCGCGAATAGGCACGGCGGCGTTTTCGGCCGATGTGTCGGGAGTTTCGGTTCTGAATGTGAATGTTGCGTCGGCGTCGGCACGTTTCGATGTGTCGGGAGCTTCGGCGGTGAAGTTCGAAAGCGAAGGTTCTCGTCTTTCGGTCGATGCTTCGGGTTCGTCGTCGGTTTCGGGTTCAGTTCGTGCGGTTAAGAGCGTCATAGATGTATCGGGAGCTTCGTCGGTGACGCTGGAGGGGCTTTCCGAAAGCGCGGAGATAGAGGTTTCGGGAGTTTCAGGCTTCAACGGCGGCGGTATGAAGACGACAGTCTGCACGGTGGAGGCTACGGGCTGTTCGAGCGCGGAGGTGCTGTGCAGCGGTTCTCTTTCGGCCGAGGCGCACGGAATGTCGGCGGTAACCTATTCGGGCGAATGCCGCCTGTCGTCGGTTTCGACATCGGGAATGAGCAATGTTAAAAAGAGATAGATTATGAAAGAGGTTAAAAAATGCAGTATATCGGGTCTGGCCTTCACGATGGAGGATGATGCCTACCTCATGTTGAAGGATTATCTGGATTCGTTGAAGAGGAGATACGGCAATACTCCCGACGGAGGCGAGATTATAGCCGACATCGAGGCCCGTATAGCGGAGCTTATACTTTCGACGCAGGATAATGGTCGGGTTGTGGAGCGTCCGTTGATAGCCAACATCATAGCGCAGTTGGGAACGGCCGAGGACATTTCGGAGGAGAGTTCCTCCGACGACCCTACGAAGACCGTGCATGGAGAACCGCGCATTCCGCGCCGACTCTATCGCGACATGGAGAATGCACGTCTGGGCGGCGTATGTGCGGGTATCGCCAAGTATTTCGGCATCGAGGCCGTGTGGGTGCGTTTGGTGTGTCTGTCGCCGCTTATCGTGCTGTTGCTGCACCGCATTCCGTTCGTGGGATTCTGGGCCGGACCTCTCGGCGGGAATCTGTTGGGCGTGGTGTCGCTCAGCTACTTTATAATGTGGCTGGCCGTGCCTGCGGCGCGAACGGCGCGTCAGAAACTCGAAGCGAGCGGAGAAAAGATTACCGTGCGTTCGATACGCGATATGTCGGCCGACGCTGCCAGCCGCGATGCCGACAGCCGTGCGAAGCCCGTAATAGCGGAGACCGTGACGGTATTCGGACGCATCATTACGCTGTTGCTGAAGCTGTTCGCCTGCCTGATAATTTTCGCGCTTACGCTGGTGGCTCTTATGGAGTTTTTGGGTTTGGGGGTTCTGCTTTTTGCCGGTGACGACATTTTGTCGCAATTGGATTTCCCCGGCAGTCTTATGTCCGACATTTTCGGTCTGAAATGGCTTGCCGTGACGGGTGTGGCTGCGGCTTTCATCCCTACGGTGATGTTGTTGTACGTGTTGCTGGGTTTGGTTTTGGGTGCGAAGCTCAATCGTTGGGCGTTGTTGGTGATGTTTGTTTTGTGGTTGGCGGTTCTGGTTACGCTGCCGGTGTCGGCGGTTAAGTGGACGGCTCCGCACATACATTCGGGTCATTGGTACAGCAGGACGTATGCTGACGAACATCGTCGTTTGCAGGATTCGATAGAGCGTGAGGCGGAGAAATTGGTGCCTGCGGTTTTGGAATCGGAGGAGGTGCGGAGGGTAGAGTTTTCGACGGAATATCCGAGCATAGATGCAGACTGATGCCTGCGGTCACCTGCGACAAAAAACCCGATGCAAAAAGCATCGGGTTTTTTGTTACCTGTTTATGCCGTATGATTACCGTTAGATCGAGTTCTGATCTGCGGGCGAAATCATCTTGTTGTTCTCGATTTCGGCAATCGGAAGCTGATAACGCAATTTGGTATTTTCCTGCTCCAGATTGAGTTTGCAGCCGTCGAGGTGGTTGTTGTCCTCTCCCCATGTTTCGTCGGTGCGATCGACGGGAATATTGAGACGGCGATTGTCGAGATATTCGAGACCTTCACCCCAAAACTCCACACGCTTCTGGAAGATAATCTCCTCGATAAGTTTTCCCTTGTCGCTGCTTACGTTGTCGCACGAATAGCTCGGACAGCGGGTCTGCATAAATTGCGTGAGTTCGGCTGCGGCTTCCGAAAGTTTGTTCTGGTGGGCGAGGATCTCGGCTTTCATAAGGTAAGCCTCCTCCGAACGCAGATAGATGTAGGCGCCCAGCTCCCAGCCTTCACCGTAACCGTAGTACACATCATAGTCTTCATCGTATATGATTTCGACGTTGTCGGCTCCGGCTCCTATGAATTTGCAGCTTTGATATTCGACGCCGGGCGAGTCTTGGCCGAACTTTTCAGAGAGTTTTTCATCGTTGCGCGAGGTCCAGAACCAGTCGAGACGGATGTCATCGTCGGCAATGCGGTCTACAAAGGGTTTGAAACCGGCACGGTACACACCGATAGCTGCATAACCGTCGCCGAACATATCCATCTGCGAGAACCACGACATATATACGGTCGTATTGTCATTGGTTATTTCGCAACCGAATATCACGTCAGGCAGTGAGAGCGTGCTGAAACCCTGCAGTATTTGCGCTTCGGTATTAAGTATGGGATAGTTGTCGATAACAACCTGCGCATATTTGAGAGCATCCTCCCAGTTGTGGCGAACCATATTGGCGCGTGCAAGATAGAGTGCGGCAACACAACCGTCCATGTCGCTCACCGAAGGAGTTTTGGTCATGCCAAGCGTCTCGAAAAGGTTGTAAGCAGTCTCGAGGTCTTCTATCAGCTGGTCATACACCTCCTTGACGGTGCTGCGCGGCTGGTCGCCCTGCGTATGCTCGAGTACGATAGGTACGCACATATCCTCCGACCAGTCATAGTGATCGCCTTTTCCCCATACGGTATCATCGGCACCGGTATAGTAGGCGAACTGATAGAGCGACGTGAGCTGAAAATAGGCATAACCGCGGAATGTCAATGCCTGTGCGCGGTAGGCCAAAGCCTTGGCATTGTTAGTTTCGGGGTCTATGTTCTTCAGTATCGAGTTGGCGCTGGCGATTACACGATAATACTCTTTCCAACGGTTCGAGGTAGCTAAATTGCGTTGTCCCCAATAGTTGCACATATAGTGATTGAGACTCATCGCATAACGACCGGTCATAATCATATCATTGCCCATGAGCGATGTCAGGTAGTCGAAACTTTTTTGACCGAAATAGTTATGGCTCATATCCTCGTCCACATACGACTGCAAGTCCGAATACATACCGCTGAGGGTAGCCGACAGCATCTTGTCGGGGTCCTCTGCCGACATCTCGTCGAGTCGCTCCTGAGGCAGCACCGACGAATCCTCTGCGTCTTGAATACACGATACCGTGAGTGTCGCTGCAGTTGCAGACGCGAGCAACATTGATAATATCTTTTTCATAATTTTTAATTCTCCTTAAGTGTTTAGAATGTAAGGTTCAAACCGCCCGAAATAGTACGCAACGGAGCGTATCCCGCATAGCTGCTGTTGCTTCCGCTCGTCGAAGTACGCGGATCGAAGCCCTGACGAGCCGATTTCAATGCTACGTTGTCTGCGGTGAAGTATACGCGGATTCCCTCTATGCCGAGCTTCTTCATCCATGTCTTGGGGAACGAATATCCGACCGTCACGTTGCGCAGGCTGAAGTACGAAGCCTTAACCAGCAACGCATCCGACATCGCGCTTGTATACTTGCTGGAACCGTTGGCGTTCCAAATCGGATATTTTCCGCTCTTGGTTTCGGGATTCCATGTGTTCCACAAATCTCTGTTGTGGTTTACATAGTAGTTGCTCATGTTCATCGATGATACATAGTCGTAGTCGTAAGCCCAGCCGCCGATTTGGAATGCCGTAGCAATCGAAACGTCGATGCCCTTCCAGTAGAACGAAGTACTGAGACCGCCCTGGAAATCGGGAAGCGCAGTTTTGCCTATCAAATACTGGGTAGCCTCGTTGTGGTTCTTTGTGGTCGTGCGTCCGATTACGTTTTTGTCATCGTCGTAGTCGTCTTTGTACCACATAGCCTCACCGGTCTCCTTGTCGAAACCTGCATACTGACAGATGTAGTATTCATAGATGCTGTGACCCTCCATACGTTTGAAGTTTCCGGCAGACATACCTTCGGCACGATACTCTTCGGGCAGAGTCACCAGCACGTTGTTGTAGTGCGAACCTACCAACGATACGGTCCACTGCAAATCGTGCTTCTTGAAGATATCGAAATTCAATTCGAACTCAACGCCCGAGTTGCGCATCGCACCTACATTCTCCCAGTTGTATGGACGGCCGTTCGAATCGGCGAGTTTGCGGCTGAACAACATATCGGTAGTTTTGCGGCTATACCACTCAACCGAACCGTAAACAACGTTGAAAAGTTTGAAATCCAAACCTATATCGACCGTAGCCTGCTTCTCCCACGTAAGGTTGGGGTTACCGTAGAATGTGGGGGCATATCCGAACGACGAACCGTCCCATACCACTTCATACTGGTCCTGATACGGGGTGTAGTTGAGGACATTCTCGTTACCCTGCGTACCGTAGGATGCACGGAGTTTCAAATCGTTGAGCCACGACGATGCTCCCTGCATCCACTTCTCGGCCGAGATTCGCCACGATGCGCCTACCGACCAGAAGTGACCCCAACGGTTGAGGAAACGCGAAGTGCCGTCGGCACGATACGAAGCGGATACGTAGTATTTGTGAGCATAGTTGTAATCGGCCATCGCGAAGAAACCTTCGATGTTGTGGCTCTGATTGTAGCTGTTTATCGACTGCATCTCTCCACCGTTTGAAAGTTCGGGGTTCGACGGGTCGAAGAATCTGGTTTTCGAACCGGAGAAGTAGCTGAGCTTGTACTGATAATATTCGTGACCGGCTTTTGCCGAAATGTTGTGCAGCTTATCCTTGCCGAAATATTTGTCATAGGCAAGTATTTGGCTGAAGTTGGTCGTCATGTAATTGATTCCGTATCTGTAACCGCGACCGTTGAATGCACGTCCGTCACCCAACAACGGCATATAATAAGTGGTGGCGTTGTCGTTGGTGTAGTCGTAGCTGTAGTTCACCGTGAAGGTAAAATCTTTCAGGAAACGAATCTCGGCATACGAGCGGGTCGTAAGATTGTGGTATTGGTCACGAATGATATCCTCTTTCATGCTTGCGACGACGTTTTCATCCATTCCGGCCTTTCGGAGGCTCGACCCGTCGGTTTCGCCGCGACCGGAGTCGTACATCGGTTTGCCGTTGCTGTCATACTTCAGATTACCTGCGGCATCGTAAGCGTGTACGGGGTAGATAGGAGCCCATCCGCGTGCCACCGCGAAAGGATTGGATGCATAACCCTTTAACTCCTTCACGCCGTTCTGTACGGTTCTCGAGTAAGCGATGTTGGTTCCCATTTTCAACCATTTGCGCAGTTGCGAGTTCACATTTGCGCGGGCCGAAAAACGATTGAACGATGAGCCGAGAATGTAGGAATCGTTGTCGAGATAACCTACCGACATATAGTAGTCGGTACTTTTGCTGCCGCCCGATGCCGATACGGTATACTCCTGACGAAATGCCGTATTGAACAGTGCATCAGCAAAGGTGTCGTTGTAACGAACCTTGCGGTTGGGGTTCAGCGTTCCGTCAGTATTAACGATATATTCGCCTTCGGGAATAATGAACGAATTGTAGTTGTCCACAACCTTGAGCAGATTCTGGCTGGCATACAGATTCGCTTCATCTATCGAGGCACCGCCGGCCCATTGCGTATTACGCAGACCGTACCATGTCAATCGGTAGAACTCGCCGGGGTCAGTGGTCATGTCATAATCCTTATAGGCGCGCTGGCTGACGCCCCACGAACCCTGGAAGTTTACGCGAACCTTGTCATGACCGCCGGTTTTGGTTGTAACCATAATCACGCCGCCGGCCGCACGCGAACCGTAGAGCGAGTTCGACACGGCATCTTTGGACACCGAAATAGAAGCGATATCCTGCGGATTGATATCCGACAGTTTGCCGTTGAAGGGCACGCCGTCCACAACGATAAGTGCGGCATTGCTGCCCGAAAGCGAACCGAGACCACGCAGATAGATGGATGCATCCTCACCGGGCTGACCGGTAGACGACACGAGCGAAAGACCTGCGACAGCACCTTCAAGTGCGCTCGAAATCGAGGCGGTTTGTGCATTCTGAATAAGATCTTTTTTCACGGCGCTGACCGAACCTACGAGGTCCTGTTTGCGCTTCGAACCGAAGGCCACGATTACGACATCGTCGATAGCCGTATGGTCATCATCGAGCGTAATTTCGAGTTTGGTCTGTCCTGCCACGGCTACAAAAGCATCTTTATAGCCTATGAACGAGACATTGAGCTGTCCGTTGCTGGGAGCTGCAATCGAAAAGTGTCCTGCAGCGTCGGTCGTGGTTCCCACCGAAGTGCCTTCCACAACCACCGC
>JAFLRS010000008.1 GCA_022511355.1 Alistipes sp. | reverse complement strand
ATACCCCTCCCTTTTCCAAAGGGAGGGGAGAGGGGAGGGAATGTGAATATAAAAAAGAAATATTCTCCCTCACTTTTGTAAAGTGAGGGAATGTGAATATAAAAATAAATATTAACCCTCACTTTTGCAAAGTGAGGGTTAATATGAAAAAGAAAAAAAGGCTTTAGCCTTTTCTGCCGCTTTTGCGGCCGCAAGCGACAAAAGAAAAATAACAGTACAATTTTCCCGATTTGTGCGTAACTTTGCCCGACATTAAGGTTTTCTGGTTTATGAGCGAAATTACACATCCACGCGACAAACTCTGGACACGAAACTATATATTCATAGGCATCGCAGCCTTTATGATGGCTTTCTCCTTCTTTCTGCTCGTGCCTACTCTGCCTTTCTATCTGCGACAAACATTCGGCATCGGACACACTATGGTGGGCTTCGTACTCTCTTGTTACGTCGTGGCCGTACTCAGCATACGGCCCTTCGCCGGATTTATCGCCGACTCCTATCCACGCAAAAAAGTCTATATCGCCGCCTACACACTCTTCGCATTATCGTTCATCGGCTATTTCGGCATCACCGACATACTGTGGATGTTCATAGCCCTGCGCATATTCCACGGATTCGCATTCGGAACACTCTCCACAACCGGCAACACACTCGTAATCGACGTGATGCCCTCGTCACGACGCGGTGAAGGTCTGGGTTATTACGGCGTGACGGGAAACCTCGCGATGGCGTTCGGACCCATGACCGGACTCTTCATAATCGCCTCGGGCAGCTATACGCTGCTCTTCGCAACCTCGCTGACAACCGCTTGCACAGGGCTGCTTTTCGCGTCGCTGGTGCGACCCGCTCCGCGACCGGCTCTTCCCGATTCACGTCCGCGCCCCTCGGCCGACAGATTCTTCATGAAAGAGGGTCTGCCTGCCTGTACATCGCTGTTTCTGCTCTCCATACCCTACGGCATGACCACCAGCTACATGGCTCTGTATGCCGCCGAATCGGGTATCGTCGCCAGTTCGGGACTCTTCTTCACGGTCATGGCCGCCGGGCTCATAATCTCGAGACTCAGTTCGGGCAAGCGCGTGGACCGCGGATTGGTAACCCAAACCATACGCACAGGCATCGTGATAGCTCTGTTCGGAGTCATGTGCGAGGCCCTGCTCGCAACCGTCGCCGCCGCCGACCTCACTGCAGGCTATGTCGTATATTTCGCATCGGCATTTCTTATAGGATACGGATTCGGAACCATGTTCCCCGCATTCAATACGCTCTTCATAAACCTCGCACCCAATTCGCGGAGAGCAACCGCCAACGCCACCTATCTCACCGGCTGGGATGTGGGCATAGGATGCGGAATGCTGCTCGGAGGGGCTCTCTCGGACCACAGTTTCGCCACCTGTTTCACGGTGGGCACGCTGTTGGTGGCCGCCTCGCTCGCATGGTTCGTCGCACGGGTAACGCCACACTTCCAAAAACACAGAGTAAGATAGTTTCGGAACGTTTATTGCCTCCACGACAGGCAAAAAACACTCTCCGCAATGAAATTCAGACTGACAGCGCAATCGCTGCTCGCGACGGCACGGGCCGCCGTGAACCGCATTCAGATTTCGGTAATCGTAATAATGTGTACGGGCATCTGGCTCGCCTACCTCGCGGGCTACTACATTTCAGGCTCCATTCACTCGGCCTCGCGATGGATGGGTGCCACGCTCGCCTGTACCTCGGCCGTGGTCGTGCTGCAGAAAACAGCCTACCGCGATTCGCTCAAAATGGGCGTAACGCGTGTTCTGGGAACATTCATCGGCGCGGCCGTCGCCTATGTCTATCTGCGCTTCTTCCCCTTCACCACATTCGGAATGCTGGTCTCGGTCTTCATCCTCGAACTCCTGTTCATGCTCCTCAACATCTACAACAACGGACACATAGCCACCATGACCCTCATAATAATCATGCTCGTGTCGCAAAGCTCGCCCGACATCAATCCGGCAACAAACTGCCTGCTCCGATTCTTCGAATCCGCAGTCGGAGCAGGCATAGGCATAGGTTTGCTGAAGGTTATCGACCTTTGGAAAGGTGTCTTTTATTCTCGGGATACCAGTTCGAATGGTCGGGATGGTCGTCGTCAAAACGGATGAGCGGCAGCAAAAACAACCACGTCGCAATGCAGAACGGAGCCGTAAGAGGTGCCAGACCCAACGGTCCGACCGCCACCGACACCGCAGCCTGAACGAATACCGTCACCACAATGGCGAACAGCGCCCATAAAGCCGAACGGACTCCGGGACGATAGAACACCGTAGCCACGGCTATGGCGGTCAGCACGGCGCTGTATCCGTAGATTCCGGCCGTGACATCAGAACCGGCAGCTCTGAACAGAATGGCTACCAACAGAGCGACTGCCGAACCCACGGCCGCCCACAAAGCCGCCCAGCGGCTGCTGATGAACAGACCGACGAGAAACAACAGACCCGACACCCACGAATCGATGACAAACACCTGTGCGATGCCCTTAAGCCAGTAGACGAGCAAATCGACGAATCGCAGACTCTCGCCCGAGGCGAAAAACGAAGGCAGCATGGGATCGGACAGATGTACGGGCGGAATGGCGTGCATGGCACGTGCCGCGGCGAGCGCAATCCACGTGCAGAACACGAACGGAAAGGTCAGCGAATTGATTTTCCATCGCGACATGATGTTGTTGAATCCCGTGCGCACGAAGGTGGTGAGCATCGAGAAGATTATCACGCACAACCACATCCACGCGGTATTGCCCAGAAATGCGGGCAGCGCGCATCCGACAAGTATGCCGTTGAAACCCCACAGACCCTGTTCGCCGTCGCGGCGCGTGAGTCCCAGAATGTAACCCGTCAGGGTAGAGACGGCAAGTCCCAGCAGCGCACCCCAAGCCACGACTCCGTGACCCGAATGATATGCACCCCAAAAGATGCCCGCCAAAAACAGAAGCCCCGTCCACGCATTGTTCTGGAACATCACCTGCCCCGCACCGCGCAACAGAACCTTAAGCAGCCCCGCAGGATATTCTCCTTCGCTGCGGGTGAGTTTGTTTTCTCTCTCTTCTTTTTTCATATTTCAACATATTTAGAGTGTTTATCTCCACGGAAACTCCCTGAACAGAGGCTTTCCCTTGACCGTCATGCGGACCGTCGAGCAGAATTCGCGCATCAGATGCTTGACCTGTTCGGTTTCGCGTCCCAGTACGCGCAGCGACAATCCGCAGTCGTCGGGCAGACGCGTAACACCCGCCGCCAGACCTCTTTCGCGGTCGATAAAGGCATCCGTTCGGGCATATATGGCATCGACGCTCGCGGGCGGCGCAAGCACCACCGCATTGCCGAAGATTTCGAATCCGCTCATCACTCCCCTGCTCTCCACACCGCCGCGCGACGGCTCTATGACGAAACGTTCGCGGAAAAGACGCCGCCCCGAAGGACGTTCGGCCGCGGTCGACACCGAAAGCAGATCGTAGGCGAACCGTTCGTCGCGAAAATACCGCCGGCCGCTCGTGTAGATTTCCGAATAGAAGAGCGTCGCCGATTCGGCAATCCGTATCGTCGTCTCGCACGCAAAACGGGTGTGACGGCACGGAATGGTCGGTTCGGGCAGATACTCCAGATAGGCACCCTCCTCGAGTTCGAAATGCTGCTTCATGCCCGAATAGTCGCACCGCATCTCGGCCAGCTTCGTGGCGGCACCCGTCGAGATGTGGGCGAAGGCGTTGCGGCGGACCGTAAAGCATTGTTCATAACGGTCGCCGTCCACGTTGGGACCTCCCGACGAAAGAATGTAGACGCAGGGCATCTCGGGCATCTCCTCGTCGAAATAGAGCTCCTGCTGCACGATGAGCGGCGCACGACGCTCCAAATCGCGCATGATGCTGCGGCCGCGACCGTCGAGTTCGAATCCCAAACGCAGACAGCCGCACTTGCCCGCCGAAGCGGCCGGCACGGCTCCGCTGCCCAAATAGGGATGCAGTTCGCGTATGGCGGCACCTTTCATCGCCCGGCTTCGGTTTCGGCCGCACGGTCGAACAGAGCCGCACGGCATATCAGTTCGGTGAGTTCGTCCAACCCCTCTCCCGTCATGCAGTTCGTGAAGACGAAAGGCTTGCCCGACGGACGCATGGCCGCCGAATCGCGACGCATCACCTCCAAATCGGCATGAACGTAGGGCGCAAGGTCGGTCTTGTTGATTACCAGAATGTCGGAGTGCGAAATTCCGGGTCCGTCCTTGCGGGGAATCTTGTCGCCCGCCGCAACATCTATGACATAGATGAAGAAATCGACCAGCGCCGGACTGAACGTCAGCGTAAGATTGTCGCCCCCCGACTCTATCAGCACCACATCCCCGTCGGGGAAACGCCGCTCCATCTCCTCGACGGCGGCAATGTTCATCGACGGGTCCTCGCGAACCGCCGTATGGGGACAGGCTCCCGTCTCCACTCCTATTATCCGCTCCTCGACCAGTATGCCCTTCAACATACGGCGGACGTGTTCGGCATCCTCGGTCGTAACCACGTCGTTGGTAATTATCAGCACCTTGTGTCCGCGGTCGAGCAGACGCGGAGTCAATGCCTCTATCAGTGCGGTCTTGCCCGAACCTACGGGACCGCCTATTCCTATTCTGCAAGTGTTGTTCATTTTTTCGGTTCAGTTAATTCATAAACATACGGCGGCTGCCCTTCTCGTGCAGCGAAGCCAGAATATCGGCCTGCGGAGCGAACGAATTCATATCCGCAAGCTCCATCTCCGACACCCCGGCGAACAGAGCATCGGCCTCGCCGCTCAGGTCGAACAATATGCGCTGCGTATCGTAATGCGAAACCCGCACGCATCGCAGTGCGGCACTCAAAACCGTATTCAGAGAGCCGTAGAAGAGCGAAGCGAACAACTCCCGCTCCGAAAGACCGCAGGCGGCGAAAAGTATGCCCATAGTGACGGCATGAGTACCCCTGACCCGCTCCGACACCACATCGGCAAGCCATCGGCTGCCCGACGAATGCCACGCTTCGCTATCCGAAAGAATGCGTTCGGCCAGTTCGGCCGTCTTGCGGCCCATACGCACGCTCATCTGACGGGCTTCGGTATTAAGCTTCGCGAGCCAAAGCGATTCATCGGCCTCCGCAACCGCCTCATAATCACCCGCTCGGCAGGCCCGCATGGCGCAAACGGCAGCCACGCAGTCGGTGGTCGCGGTGCGGCGGACGATGTCGCGCGCATACTCACGCAGCGATTCGGCATCTTTCACCTCGCCCGTTTCGGCCGCGGTCTCCACTCCGTTCGAGAAGGAGAAGGCACCCACGGGAAATGCCGAATCGGTAAATTCGAGCAGGTGAAGCAGCAGACCCAACGACAAACAGTTCATTCTTCGGCCGTTTGCTTCGGGTGATGATGGCTGTGCGGGTGCGATTCGCGCTCGGCACCCCCGAACAGACCCCTTATTTCGTGCGGAGCCAGATAGGGAATGACATCCGAACCTCTTCGGAATTCGTAATTCACACCCTCCAGATGATGAGTCTGCATCACGCTGCGCATAACCTTGCGGTCCACCGTCAGCGGAATGTAGACCTGCAACCCCTTGACCACCGCCGGCCAGTGCTGATTGCCTATGGCATGACCCAGCTCAACAGCCACGCGAACGGCCGTGGCGATGCTTTCGCTCTGAAGGTCGCTAAGGTCGGCCACCATGACATCGCTCAATTCGATACTGACCGCCGTGATGCGACGCTCCGCAGGGTCGTATTCGAGAATGTCGCCGTCGTGCAGACGCGTATTGCGTTCGAGCGACACGCCGTACTCCTTGCCGTCGTCGGCCGCAGCCGCAAAACGGCTCTTCTGCGCCATCCACTGGTCCAGAACTATCCGGTTCACACGACAGCCCTCTGCACGCTCCTTCCATTCGGGAGCGTGCAGATTTCCCAATATCTCTCCGAAAATCTTCATCTCAACTGAACCAGTAAAGCTGTCCCAACGCGAACTTCGCCGCAGGCTTGACATATGCCTGCACGCCGTTCACCATCACATTGAACGTTTCGGGATCGACATCGATGCGCGGCATCGCGCCGTTGCGCACCATGTCGGCCTTCGTGAGCTGACGCGTGCGGCGAACCGGCCGAATCATGCGGCGCAATCCCAATTTCTCTTTGATGCCGTTGGCGAATGCGGCCCCCGACACGAACGATATGCAGGTTTCGGGCAGCGAACCGCCGAAGGCTCCGAACATCGGACGATAAAAGCACGGCTGCGGCGTAGGCAGCGAGGCATTGGGGTCGCCCATGTTCGCCCAGTTGATGACTCCGCCCTTGATGACCATTTTGGGCTTGGCTCCGAAGAATTTCGGCTCCCACAACACCAAATCGGCCACCTTGCCCTTCTCGACCGAACCCAACCAGTCGGAGATTCCGTAGGTTATCGCCGGATTGATGGTGACTTTGGCCAAATAGCGCAGCACGCGGAAATTGTCGTTGCCGGCCGAATCCTCGGGCAGACGTCCCACGGCATTCTTCATGAACGATGCCGTCTGGAAGGTTCGCATGAACGACTCTCCCACACGACCCATGGCCTGCGAGTCGGAGGAGACCATCGACAGCACGCCCAAATCGTGAAGCACGTTCTCGGCGGCCTGCGTCTCGGGACGCACGCGGCTCTCGGCGAACGACACGTCGGAAGGAATCTTGGGATTGAGGTTGTGGCAGACCATAATCATGTCGAACAGCTCGGCCTGCGAATTGATTCCGAACGGCAGCGTGGGATTGGTCGATGAGGGAAGCACATAGGGCATCGACGACACCTTGAGCAGGTCGGGAGCGTGTCCTCCGCCGGCACCCTCGGTATGATAGGTGTGGATGGTTCGTCCGTCCATGGCGGCAATCGTATCCTCGACATATCCGCCTTCGTTGAGCGTATCGGTGTGAATAGCCACCTGCACGTCGTAACGGTCGGCTACATCCAGCGCCGTGCGTATGGCCGCAGGCGTCGAACCCCAGTCTTCATGAATCTTCAATCCGCACACTCCGGCCTCGATCTGCTCCTCTATGGGCTGACGTGTCGAACAGTTGCCCTTGCCCAGCAATCCTATATTGACGGGAAGCTCCTCGACCGATTGCAGAATCTGCGCGGTATTCCAGCGTCCCGAAGTTATGGTCGTTCCGTTGGTTCCGTCGGTGGGTCCTATTCCGCCGCCGATGAGGGTGGTTATGCCGTTGCTGAGCGAGGCATAGGCCTGCTGCGGCGAGATAAGATGCACGTGACCGTCGATGCCGGCCGCCGTAAGTATGAGATGTTCGCCCGATATGGCGTCGGTGGAGGCTCCCGTAACCAAATCGGGATGCACGCCCTCCATTATGTTGGGGTTTCCGGCCTTGCCTATGCCTGCGATTTTGCCGTTGCGGATTCCCACGTCGGCCTTAACCACGCCCAGAACAGAGTCGAGAATCGTAACGTTGGTTATCACCACGTCGAGCGAACCCTCTTCGGAGGTCATGGTGTTGGCGAGGCCCATGCCGTCACGCAGAGTCTTGCCGCCGCCGTAGACAGCCTCGTCGCCGTAGACCCGCAAGTCGCGTTCGATTTCGACATAGAGGTCGGTATCGCCCAATCTGATTTTGTCGCCAACCGTCGGGCCGAACAGATTGGCATATTCCTGTCGCGATATTTTTGCCATTGCTTACTGCTTTTTAGATTTTTTGTCACTGTTTGCGGCACCTTTCGAGGCTATGGCTCCGGTGGTGGTAGCCGTCACGGGTTTCGACGTGGTGGCGAAACCTTCGGTATGCATACGTTCCATGGCCTTGATTCGTGCGGGGAAGAATGTGGGTGCATCCTCGTCGCCGGCATATCCGTTCACAAGTCCGTTGAATCCCATTATACGCCGTTTGCCCGCATAGGCGACCAGTTCGACGCTCTTTTTGTCGCCGGGTTCGAACCGCACGGCGGTGGTGGCGGGGATATTGAGATGGCATCCGAATGCCGCATCGCGGTCGAAACGCAGATAGCGGTTCACCTCGAAGAAGTGAAAGTGCGAACCTACCTGAATGGGACGGTCGCCGGTATTGACCACTTCGAGCTTCACGGTCTGCCGGTTTTCGTTGTAGGCTATGTCCCCGCGGCCGAAGACCGTACCGCCCACGGCTACGTGCTTCGACGGCATGAAACCCTTCTCTGCGGGGTAGAGCGAACCGATGGTCGATGCACTCTTTCTGCCTGTAGTCTTATGCTCTTTCATAGTTTGCCTTATTTTATGGGATGGTGTATGCTCACGAGCCGCGAGCCGTCGGTGAATACGGCTTCGACCTGCAGCAGTTCTATCATATCGGCGACTCCCTCCATTACGTCGTCGCGCTTCAGTACGCTTGCGGCTTCGGACATCACCTCCTCGACCGTCTTGCCCTCGCGTGCCCCCTCCAACGCCGACGACGTTATGTAGGCCACCGCTTCGGGATAGTTCAGCTTCAAACCCTTCTGTTTGCGCCGTTCGGCAATCATGCCGAGCGACAAAAGCATGAGTTTGTCCAATTCTCTCGGTGTCAAATGCATTTTTTACAACTTTTTATGGTGTTATTACTCACTTTTTTCATACTTTCACGGCATCGAATTTGATTTCATGACCGGAGTAAAACCAAATTTCAAACAGCCTTATGATTAAATCAATGCTTTTGGCCGGCATCGGCGGATTCATCGGAACCTGCTTCCGTTTTCTGACGGGCAAATTCTGTTCGCTCATCACCGACTCGCCGTTCCCCTACGGAACGCTTGCCGTAAATCTTGCCGGCAGCTTCATTATCGGCATCCTCTTCGGACTCGCCGAACGTTCCAACATCATCTCCCCGCAGATGAACATCCTGCTTATAACCGGATTCTGCGGCGGATTCACCACCTTCTCGTCGTTGGCCGACGATATGTTCATCATGTTGCAGCAACATCGTTTTCTGTCGTTCTGGCTCTATGCGGCGGCGAGCTTCATGCTGGGTCTGCTGCTTGTATGGGCGGGCCGTTCGGCGGCGAAATTAATCTGAACGGGCGGGGTCTTCGGACCCCGCACCTCTTTTCAGACCTGAACCGGCATACGTCTGTATTCGAAGGCGTCGGCCACACGGCGCATCCAGTCGGCGATGCGCAGCCCCTGAGGACATACGCGTTCGCACTCGCGGCAGCTGCGGCAGTCCGAAGCCCGTCCGCGACCCTCGGTCAGCGCGGCATATTCGTCATAGTAGTTGCGGCCTCCGAACATCCGCGAATAGGCATTGTACAGATGCAGACTCTGCGGAACGGCTATGCGTTCGGGGCATACCGGCAGGCAGTATCCGCACGCCGTACACTGAACGGGAGTTCCTCCGCATACGGCATCGGCAATCTCGTCGGCCACGGCATACTCCTGACGCGTGAAGGGTTTGAAATTTATCATCGTAAGCGTGTTGCGGTCCATCTCCTCGACCGACGACATTCCGCTAAGCACGTAATCGACCCCTTCGAGACTCGCCGCAAAACGCAAAGCCCACGCTGCAGGGTCGGAGTTGCCGCAGACCGAATGCATCAGACGCTCGGCTCCCAACGGCACGTCGGCCAGCAAACCTCCCTTCAGAACCCCCATCACCGTAACCGGCTTTCCGTGACGGCGGGCGGTATCGTAACACTCCGAAGCACGCATCGGGGTGCGTGTCCAGTCGGCATAGTTTATCTGCAGCTGCACGAAATCCACTTCGGGATGTTCGGTCAGAATGCGGTCCAGCAATTCGGGCGAACCGTGGAACGAAAATCCCGAAGCCCGCACCGAACCCTCGCGTTTGCGCTCTTCGACAAACTCGAAACTGCGCAACTGTCGGGCACGCTCGTAGAAGTCGGCCGTCGCACAGTGGACGATATAGCGGTCGAAAAAGTTCACGCCGCACCGCCGCAACTGCGATTCGAAGATTCGCGACTGTCCGCCGGCATTCTCGATGAGCATCGTGGGCAGCTTGTCGGCCAGAATGTAATCCTCGCGCGGATAACGCTCCACAAGCGCATGGCGCAAAGCAGTTTCGCTGTGGCCGTCGCAGTAGGTGTAGGCCGTATCGAAATACCTGAATCCGCGACCGATGAAGATGTCGGTCATGCGCATGAGGGTCGCCATCTCGACAGAGGAGGGGTCGCCTGCATCGCGCAGCGGCAGACGCATACAACCGAATCCGAGTTTTCCGCTCATGACGCTATTTTCTGATAACGAAACGAATCAAAGCCCAGCAGCCTGCAATCTGAATGACCATTCCGGCCAGACCGAGTCTGAAATCGCTAACGGCAGCCGTAAAGGAGCCGGTAAGGAGCCATTCGAACGCGCAGCCGGCAATCTGACTGAACAACACTGCGGCCGTTATGGGCAGCAGAGCCGCACGTTTGCAACGGCCGGCAACCCATCCGGCGGCAACGGCCAGAATCACCGATTTGAAGAGTATGGCCGGCAGCACCGCCGCAGACGGCATTCCGAACAGAAGCGAATTGAGTACGGGCGACACTACGGCGGTCAGAATACCCACGCGCCATCCGTATTTGTACGCGCCCAGAAGCGTGAAAAAATAGATGGGCAGAAAAATGCGTCCTCCGTCGGGAATGAGGTGGCACAGCTGAGGCAGTGCGATGTTGCCCAAAATAAAGAGTGCAGCCATCGCATAGGTCCGAAGCTGCGCATACTCCAACGAGTAGAGTTTAACGGTCGATGTGTTCATAATATTGAATTTTAACAAAAGTGTCTGCCTGTACGGTTCTGCGTTTCGCAAAATCGATGCCACAACTCTTTGCAAAATTTTTTATACATTTGCAGCGTCAACAAACACACATCCGCATGAATATCGCAATAGCAGGCACAGGTTACGTAGGTCTTGTTTCGGGAACTTGCTTCGCCGAGATGGGAGTGAACGTCACGTGCGCCGACATCGACACCGCCAAAATCGAGGCCCTCGAAAACGGCCGCATACCAATCTACGAACCCGGACTCGAAGAGATGGTCACGCGCAACATCCGCGAAGGCCGTCTGCACTTCACCACATCGCTCGAAACGGCTCTCCGCAATGCCGAGGCTCTGTTCGTGGCCGTAGGAACTCCTCCGCGCGAGGACGGAAGCGCCGATTTGAGTTATGTCGAAGAGGTGGCCCGTCAGTTCGGACGCACCATCGAGAAGTATACGGTGCTGGTGGTGAAATCGACCGTTCCCGTAGGCACTTCGGCACGTGTCAAGGCGATAGTCCGCGAAGAGCTGCGGCTGCGCGGCGTCGATGTCGGATTCGACGTGGCAAGCAATCCCGAATTTCTTAAGGAAGGAGCCGCAATCAAGGATTTCATGAGTCCCGACCGCATAGTGGTCGGCATCGAGAGCGAACGCGCCCAAAAACTCATGACGCGGTTGTACCGTCCCTTCCTGCTCAACAACTTCAGAGTTATATTCACCGACATAGCCTCCTCGGAGATGATAAAATACGCATCGAATGCCATGCTCGCCACACGCATATCGTTCATGAACGACATAGCCAATCTGTGCGAACTCACGGGCGCCGATGTCGATATGGTGCGCAAGGGCATAGGTTCCGATTTGCGCATAGGTTCGAAATTCCTCTATGCCGGCTGCGGATACGGAGGTTCCTGCTTCCCGAAAGATGTGCGCGCACTGGCACGCACGGCCGAAGAGTACGGCTATGAGATGAAGGTTCTCAAGGCGGTCGAGGCGGTGAACGAAGAGCAGAAAAAACGCGTCTTCCAAAAACTCCTCGAACGTTTCGGAGGCGATATCGCAGGCCGCCGCATTGCGGTTTGGGGTCTGGCGTTCAAACCCGAAACCGACGACATCCGCGAAGCGCCGTCGCTCAAGACCATCGAGCTGCTGAAGGCTGCCGGTGCCGAGGTGAGGGCCTACGACCCCGTGGCTATGGATTTGTGCCGCCGCACGCTGAAGTTCGACATCGAGTATGCCGAAGATATGTACGATGCCGTGCGCGATGCCGACGCCCTGCTGCTGCTCACCGAATGGAAGCAGTTCCGTCTGCCGTCGTGGGGCCGCATCGGAGAGCTTATGCGGCGGAAAACGGTAATCGACGGCCGCAACATCTACGACGCCGCCGAGATGAGAGCCAACGGATTCGAATATGCCGGCATAGGCAAATAACCAGCTCCGTTTTGCACAACTATTGAACAGTCACACGAAAAAACACTACGCGATATGAAAAAATTCTGGAGTGCCGCAATCATTCTGCTCGGAATCGCAGCCGCCGTATTCTGCTACGTGCGATTCTTCTTCGTATTCGGCGAGGGAGTCAAGAGCGGCGAACTCAACTATGTGGTATACAAGGGTGTAATCTTCAAGACCTACGAAGGTAAACTGATTCAGGCGGGTCTTCGTCCGGGCAAGACTACGGGTTCCATCCAGTCCTACGAATTCGAATTTTCGGTCGAGAACGCCGAACTCGCACGCAAACTGATGCTGTTGGGCGGACGCACCGTCGAACTGCACTACAAGGAGTATTTCGGTGCATTGCCGTGGCGGGGTTTCACCAAATTCATCGTGGACAGCATCGTGCCCAATCCTTACGACCGTCCGCTGCCGCAGCAATCCGACATCTCCGACACCTCGGCCGCATTCGGCGAGGAGGAGCTTCAATTCGACTGAACCCGGCCGCTATGACGGCGGAATCCGAAAAATTTCATCCGTTCGGTGCCCTCGGCGAGGGAATCGAACCTCCCGAACGGCTCAATGACCCGTTCGGATGCAATCCACATCCTCTGTGCCGTATCGCCGCCGAAGCGTTGATGCGGCATCTCGAATCGCACCCCGAATGGAGCGGCGAACTTGCCTGCGGAAAGATGTTCGGAGTGCTTGTCGTTCGCGGCCGTCGCGGAGAGAGCGGTTTTCTCGCCGCCTTTTCGGGCAATCTGCACGGAAGCAACAATCATCCCTACTTCGTGCCGCCTGTTTACGATATGCTTGCTCCCGACGGTTTTTTCCGTCGCGGGGAGGCCGAAATTTCGGCCATAAACCGACGCATCGACGACCTGACCGGCGGCGAAGAGTTGAAAAACGCCCGTCTGAAAGCGGAGAGGGCGGCCGTCGAGGCAGTCGAAGAGGTCGGGCGGTTCAGGCTTCGGGCTGCGGAGGCCAGGCGTGAACGCGGCCTGCGTCGGGCGGCGGGCGAGGATGCGGAGATTCTCGACAACGAAAGCCGACGCGAAAAGTCGGAACTGCGCCGGCTCAAAGAGTCTTCCGTTCGCCGCACGGCCGAAGCGCGTGCCGCACTCGAAGCCCTTCTTCACGAAATCGAAGAGTTGAAGAGCGAACGCAAACGTCGTTCCGAGCAGTTGCAGCGCGAATTGTTCATGCACTTCGAAGCGGTCGATTCGCAGGGCCGCAAGGAGAATATATTGTCGATATTCGACCGTTCGGTCCATTCGCTGCCGCCCGCCGGAACGGGCGAATGTGCTGCTCCCAAGCTGTTTCAATACGCATTTCTCAACGGTTATACCCCGCTTTCGATTGCCGAATTCTGGTACGGAGCGTCGCCCAAAGGCGAAGTGCGCCGTCACGGCAGTTTCTACCCCGCCTGCCGCGGCAAATGCAAACCTCTGCTCGAATATATGCTGCGCGGCATCGACATGGAAAAGGCCGCTGCCGAAGAGTTTCCGTCGGAGCCTGAAATCGTATACGAGGATTCGGAGCTGACGGTGGTTTCGAAGCCTGCCGGAATGTTGTCGGTGGAGGGCAAAATCGAGCGTCCGTCGGTCGAGGCGTGGGCCAAACTCCGATTCGGAGCCGATGCGGCGCGGGTCGTGAACCGTCTCGACATGGATGTGTCGGGTCTGATGATTGTGGCCAAATCGCCGGAGAGCTACCGCCGTTTGCAGGAGCAGTTTCTGCGACGGACGGTGAAGAAGCGTTACATAGCTCTTGTCGAGGGGGCTGCAGCCGCCGACGAAGGCCGCATCGAGATTCCGCTGCGTCCCGACCCGTTCGACCGTCCGCGTCAGGTCGCCGACCCGGTTCACGGCAAACGTGCGGTGACGCTGTTCAGAGTGAAGGAACGGCGGCAGTCGCAGACTCTCGTGGAGCTGGAACCTGTGACTGGCCGCACGCATCAGTTGCGCGTTCATGCGGCATCGGCCGAGGGTTTGGACTCCCCCATCGTCGGAGATACGCTCTACGGAGCAAGGCCCGCACGACGATTGTGCCTGCACAGCGAATATCTGGAATTCGACTCTCCCCGCACCGGCGAACGACTCCGTTTCAGTGCGCCTCTGCCTCCAGAAGAAGCCTTTTGAGTCCGGCTCCCCAATGATAATTTCCGATTGTTCCGTCGTTGCGCACCACGCGATGACACGGAATCGCCACGCTTATAGGATTCGCGGCCACGGCCGAGGCCACGGCTCTCACCGCCCGCGGAACTCCGGCCGCAGCGGCCAGTTGCGAATAGGAGAGCCTCTCTCCGCGGCGGACCTCGAGAAGCGTCCGCCACACTCTGCGGCGAAAGGGCGTGCCGGCAATATGCAGCGCACCCACAACCCCGAACACATCCACCACGGCCGAGGCATCCTCCTCGAAGCGTGCGGCGGGAAAACGCGCCTTCATATCGGCCAATGCGTCATCGCGTCCTCCGCCGCAGACGAAGCCCGCAAAGCAGAGTCCGAGATTGTCGCAGGCGGTCAGCACCTCCCCGAACCTGCTCTCCGAAAAGGCGTACCGAAGCCTGCCGATCTCTCCCGTATCGTCGCTTTCATAGATTTTCACGTCGGCAAAGATACCCATTTTCAGCAAGCGCAATGTTAAATAATCGTTAATTTTGGCGGTCGGATTTGCCGGCTCGGCGCAGGTCGCTTATCTTTGTAAACGAATACGGTAACTTATCAAGTTATGGATTACATCTATACTTTCATGCTCGCGGTGATGGTCGTTCTGGCCGTAACGGGGCTTTTCATCGGCGTGATGAACGACGCCGCAAACTTCCTCAACTCGGCGATAGCCTCCAAAGCGGCTCCCATAAAGGTCATCATGGCCATAGCCTCGATAGGCATCGTGATAGGTGCCGCCACCTCGAGCGGAATGATGGAGGTGGCACGAAGCGGTATGTTCGACCCCGCAAACTTTACCTTCCGCGACGTGATGATGCTCTATCTGTCGGTGATGCTCGCCAACATAATACTGCTCGACGTCTACAATACCATGGGTCTGCCGACCTCGACCACCGTGGCATTGGTATTCTGTCTGTTGGGCGCGGCTTTGGCGGTCTCGATAGTGGTCATAACCTCGAACGAAGCCATTTCTCTCACCGAAATAGGACGATACATCAACTCCACACGCGCAATGGCTATCGTGGCCGGCATTCTGCTCTCGGTGATTCTGGCCTTCTCGTGCGGCTCGATGGTCATGTATATATCGCGCGTAATATTCTCGTTCCGATACCACAAGGTCTTCCGCCGATTCGGCGCTCTGTGGTGCGGAATATCGTTCACCGCAATAGTCTACTTCGCACTGTTCAAAGGACTCAAAAACGTGCTTGCCGGCACCGCCGTCATACGATTCATCGACGAAAATACGATGCTGTCGCTATTCTTCATCTGGATTGCCTGCTCGGCTCTGCTATACTTCCTGCAGCTGTTCAAAATCAACATCCTGAAACTCAACATACTCGCCGGAACATTCGCTCTGGCACTCGCATTCGCCGGCAACGACCTCGTGAACTTCGTCGGCGTTCCCGTCGCGGGCTACGACTCCTACATGATGGCCCGGGCCAGCGGCGATACCTCCATGACTATGGGCGCTCTTGCCACCGACGCCTCGGCCAATATGTATCTGCTGCTGCTCGCCGGCGGCATAATGATATTCACGCTCTGGACCTCGAAACGCGCATTGTCGGTGAGCAAAACCGAACTCTCGCTCTCGAGTCAGAGCGAAGATGACGGCGAATACGGCTCTACCGCCGCTTCGCGAGGTCTGGTCCGCATGGCCATGAACATCAACTCGGCAGTGGGCAGCATTACTCCCAAATTCGTGAAACGCTTTATCGAAAGCCGTTTCGTGAAACTGCCGGACGAAGAACGCAGCGAAGGTGCCGCCTACGACCTTATCAGGGCGACGGTCAATCTCACCACCTCGGCCATACTCATCTCGATAGCCACTTCGCTCAAACTGCCACTCTCTACCACCTACGTATGTTTCATGGTCTCGATGGGTTCGTCGCTTGCCGACAAGGCGTGGGGTCGCGAAAGCGCCGTCTACCGCATATCGGGAGTGCTGACCGTGGTCTCGGGATGGTTCGTCACCGGATTCGGAGCCTTCCTGATAGCATTCGTGGTGGGTCTGGCTCTGATGTACGGAGGCAACATCGCCGTAATAATCATCTCGGCACTGTGCGGCTGGATGCTCGTGCGCAGCAACATCAAGAAAAACAAAAAGGCCGGAGAAGAACCCGAACCCGACAAAATAGAGTCGGCCAATGCCAAGGACCTCGTCGCGCTGAGCATATCGGAGGTGACCGACACCATGTGTCAGGCAACCAAAATCTACGACCGCACGATGATTGCCGTCTTCAAGGAGAACCGCAAGGCTCTCAAGGAGATGCAGCAGCAGGCCGAAGACCTATATACGCGTTCGAAGGAGCGCAAATACAATCTTATGCCCATTCTGCACAACGTCAAGGACAACGAGATAAATTCGGCCTACTACTACGCTCAGGTGGTCGATTACATGAACGAGATTGCCAAGTCGCTGGTCCACATCACACGACCCTGCTACGAACACATCGACAACAACCACGAAGGCATGAGCCGCGAACAGATTGAAGATTTGATGAAGATTAACGACGATGTGGAGATTATCTTCTCGAAGGTCAATTTCACGCTGCGCAACAACGATTTTTCGGAGGTGGATTACATCGTGGGTCTGCGCGACGAGTTGTTCGTGACCATATCGGAGGCGATGACCAACCAGCTGCTGCGCGTCAAGCACAAGGAGACCTCGACCAAAGCGAGTATGCTCTATCTCACGATTCTGAACGAAACCAAGACGATGGTGCTTCATTCGCGCAATCTGGTGAAGTCGCAGCGATTCTTCCTGCAGCACAGCTAACAACATACAATTCAAGATATGAATCTCAAATACGGAACAGACGAGCGTCCGCCGAAGGGTGCGACGCTCCTCTATGCGCTTCAATGGCTGTTGATAGCCATTCCGGTGGTAATAACCAGTTCGTTCATTGCGCCCGAGGGTCAGGCGGTGGCCTACACTCAGAAGATGTTCGGAGTTATGGGCGCAACCATGCTCGTGCAGATGCTTTGGGGTCATCGCTTGCCGTTGATTGCGGGACCCGCAGCCGCACTGCTGACGGGAATTCTGGCGGCGACGCTCCACGGATATGCCGACGAAACGGTATACACTTCGGTGATGGCGGGCGGCGTGCTGATTGCCCTGCTGGGAGCGTTCGGAGTAACTGGCCGACTGATGTTTCTCTTCACGCCGCGCATTACGGTGTCGATTCTGCTGCTCATATCCTTCACGATAGCCAAGCCCATCGTAGGTTTGATATTCTCCGATCCGGAGCATTATCTCACGGCCTTCGCGTTTGCCGTTGTCGGTGTCATTGCGATGGCGTTTGCCAACGAACGGTTGCGCGGAGTGTGGAAGACGGCGGTGGTGAGTGTCGCCATGATTGCCGGTTCGCTGCTGTGGTACGCATTCACCGGCTTCCCCGAACATATCGCCGCCGACAGTGTTCGTTCGACGGTTCTGCTGCCGCGCATGGAGTTCGACGGAGGTGTTCTGCTGGCATTTTTGTTCTGTTATATCGCGCTGTTCATCAACGAAGTGGGTTCGGTTCAGTCGTTGGGTGCGATGGTAGGAGCCGACAGAATGGAACGCCGCAATCGTGCGGGCATGACCGTTACGGGCATCATGAATATCGTGGCGGGTTCTTTGGGGACAATCGGACCGGTAGATTATTCGTTGAGTCCGGGGGTTGTGGCTTCGACGTCGTGTGCATCGCGTTATCCGTTGATTCTGACGGCTGCCGTCATGACAGCGACAGCTTTTTGCGCTCCTGCGGTCGGTTTTTTGATGACTATTCCGTCGGCGGTAATGGGCTGCGTGCTGTTGTTTTTGATGGCTACGCAGTTGGCGGCGGGATTCGAAGTTGCGCACCGCACGCAGAGCATTACAGAGTTCCGTCACGGCATGATAATCGGTTTGCCGGTGATGCTGGATGTAATTTTGACATTTGCGCCGTCGGAGGCCATGGCGAGCATACCGTCGTTGATACGTCCGATTGCGGGCAACGGATTCGTAGCCGGAGTGATATTCGTACTGCTGCTCGAACACCTGCTGCTGCGCGACAGGAAGTAGTTTGGCGGCAGGTCAGCGAACAAAAAACCCGTCCTTGCAAGGACGGGTTTTTGTTTTAACTCCGCAGCGGCTGCTAACGACGGCTGCGAAGCTCGTCGATGATTGCATATGCACGTTCGCGTCCGCGTTTCTCCACGAAGTTGGCGGGAGTATGCATCTCGCCGACCATAGAGTTGAGTTTGGCAGTCGTGAGCGTACTTTTGTGAAGTTTCGCTGACGAAGATTCAGGTTCTTCCGCAACGACATCGGGGTCTTCGAACATAAGGTTGTAGACTATCTCATAGGCACCCAAATAAGATGCGCACTTTTCATCGCTGAATGCGGCAAGCATGAATCCGGCAGGTTCGTTGGCAAGTGAGCCATAGTATCCGGAGTAAGCCATAGCCATATAACCTTCATCCACAAGACCGCCTATCAATATTTCATCATAAGCTCCGTAACGACCGCCTCCGGCTGTACACGGTAAGATATTGAGATAATACGGACCGTATTGACCGAGATTGTCGTGCATATAGAAGTTCAGGATAAAGCCATTATAGTACTCCCACTGAATGGTATCATCATCTTCCACATAGTCGAGAGAGAGACCTTCGACGTCGATAAGGTCGTAGAACTCGTCGTCATCTTCCTCGTCGATGAAGTCTTCATCATTCTCCGAGAAGGTAACATAAGCCAAAGGCTGACGTTCGGCAGAGTCGTCGAAAAAGTCCACGCCCCACATAAGCCACGTTTTGAAGAGATCTTCCTTCTCGATTTCATACATATCGTCGACGGTCCACGAATCCTCGAGCGGATGAATTAATCCGCGCATCACATTCAGCGACAACGCTGCGGAGCCCTCCTCGTAGAGGGAGTACTGCAAAGCATACTTGGGGTCGGTGATACGGATCATCACGCTGTAATAGGTAAACAGTTCGGTATCGGACGAGAGGGTGATGTTGAACTCGGTTTCATCAGCGCCGGCCTCGAAACGGATAGGCTCGATGGTGAAGAGCTGTGCATCTGCACCCGTAACCGTCACGGGAACGGTAATGGCATCAGCAGTCACCTCGCGGCATACGGTGTAGGTCAATACGGGTTCTATTTCGGGGTCGATGTTGAAGGATCCGGTATTCTCCTGTTCGGGGAAGTAGACCCTGTAGCAGTCATCACGGTCGGGCTGTCCCGGCACATAGTCGTCCTTGACGTCGCAGGCGGTAAATACGCCGCCTGCCGTCAAAGCGAGAGACCACAATAAATATTTGATACTTTTCATAATTTTCTAAACCTTTAATTTATTACTGATTTTCTGCTACCACGTCTCCGCCTGGTCCGAATTGCCTACGGGAGGAATCGGAGTGGGATTGTTGGTGCAAGCGGTGTTGTAGTTGGTCTCGGTCTGCACGATGCAGTAGTTCATCCACCCGGGAGCCGAAGAGGTGTTCCACTGATACTGGTCTCCGTGGTTGGTGCCCGGATACGAGCGGAAGATACCCTTGTTCAGACGCTTGATGTCGAACGTTGCCATACCCTCGCCCCACAACTCGATGCGGCGCTGCCACCAGCACTCGTTCTGGAAGGTACTCGTTTCGTTGTTGTGGTACTTCTCGAGGTATGTGGGATAGCTGTACTCGGCGTCGCGGGTCTTTGCGAATGCGGTCAACAGCGAGATACCTTCGGCCTCGTTGAGCATACCGGCAGCCTCGGCCTCGATAAGGTACATCTCCTCGACGCGCATCATGGGAACCGATACGCAGAAGCCTATGTACTGGTTATTGCGGCCGGCATCGCCGTTGCCCGGACGGAATTTCAACGAAAGACCTCCGACAGCCTGCTCGGTATCCACGATTTCAACATAAGATCCGGCCGTAGCGTACAGCAGCCAGTCGGGATGGTCGGTATAGGCCCTGAGAGCTTCGAGAGCCTCTTCATCCTCCATATCGTCGATTGCGAAATCCACGAAGCACTTCTTGCGCCAGTCGCTGTCGTTGATGGTTTCGTAGAGGTGACGGTCGATATTGCAAGGCACTCCGTAGTTCGACGCATAACCGCAACCCGAGGTGTTGGGATTGATTTCGATAATCATCCACGAACCCCACGATGTATCGGCATCATTAACGATTATACAGTTGTCGGTAGGCTTGTAGGTAACGGCCAGCATCCACGCATCATTGGGGGTGTTGAAACCGTTGTCGCGGTCGAGATACTGCGCTTCGGTAAGCATCGAGTAACCCACCTGCGCCTTCTTGGCATACTCCTTGGCATTGGCCCACTCGCCCATCAGCAGATAAGCACGAGCCTTGAGACCGTATACCACCGAAAGGTCGGGAGTGGTCTTGTCCTTGCGGGTGTAGTCAGCCAAATAGGTCTCGGCTTTGTTCAAATCCTCGAGAATGAACTTGAACATCTCCTCGTTGGTGGCACGCGGATTGTTTCGGGCCTGCTCGACGGTGGTCGATTCGGTAAGAATGGGCACCGTGGGCGACTGCGAGTCGAGAGTATAAGTCTTGGGGGCATATATCTGCGCCAACTCCATGTAGAACAGTGCGCGCATTGCATAAGCTATACCCGCTCCCGCGTGCTTCTCCTCCGAAGGATTCTCGCCCGCAGCGGAGATAGCCACGTTGCAGTTCTTGATATAACGGTAGTAGTAACTCCACGGAATCTGCGAATAGATGTAAAGCGGACCCAAATAAGCGTCTGCAGTGTACCACGAAGTAAACCAGTTGGTGTCGTTCACGTCACGGAAAGCTATATCCTGACCCATCACGTCACGCTCGATCATAAGTGCCGGATACCCGAAGTCGTATGCACGAGATTCCGCATCGAATACATCCATCGTCAGGGCATTGGAGATGGCATTCACGTAGTTTTCGAATACACCGGGAGCATCGTTCACCTGATCGACCGAAGCGTAGCTCGTCTGAGGAGTGAACTCCTTTATACAGCCTGTCATCATTCCGGCTGCTGCAATCATTAAAACTATCTTTTTCATATTCATTTCTTCTCTTTAACTGTTAGAATGTAACCTGAACGCCACCCGAGATGGTTCGAATCGGCGAATAAACCGATACCGTCGAGGTTGAATCGTATGAGTAGCGCGGGTCGAGGCCCTTGCGTGCCGACCAGAACCACAGATTCTCGCCTGCACAGTATACGCGCAGCTTGGCGATGTGCTTGATTTTCGGAAGCGTGAAACCTACGGTAAACGACTGGAAGTTAAGATACGACGCATCGGTGAGCCAACGGTCCGACTCTGCAGCCGCATACTGGTCGTTGTACTGCCAGCGGGGAATGTTGCTCGAGGTGTTCTCGGTCGTCCATGCCTTCGTATAATCCTTGTGGAAGTTCTCACCGCCGTTGCCGTTCGTCGAAGGAGTCATCAGAGACTGATAGCGCGCGTCGTAAATCTTGCCGCCTATCTGATAGTCGAACGATGCCGACACATCGAAACGCCATACGCGCAGCGAGGTGCTGAATCCGCCGAACAGCAGCGGCAGCAGCGAACCCGTCTCGTAACGTGAAGCGTTATTAAGTACGGTAGTCTTATAGGAGTAGTTCTTACCGGGTTTGCTGGTGTTCATGGTACCCGTATCGGGGTCTATAAGGTCTGCATCCGCCCAATAGGTAGCCTCACCGTTCTCGTTAAGTCCCGCAAACTTCGCATAGAACGAGTTGAAAAGCGGCTTGCCCACCTCGAACCACTCACCGCCTTCGGGGAATCCGCCGTTCTCGGCAATCTTGTCAGCCGGCAGCGAGAGAATCTTCGTCTGGTTGTGGGCGAGGTTTACATTCACGGTCCACTCCACGAGCTTCGTGCGCACGGGAGTACCCGACAGCTGAACCTCGACACCCTGATTGCGGATGTCGCCCATGTTGCCGTAGTAACCTCTTACGCCCAACGCCTCGGGAACCGACATCCAGAAGAGAAGGTTCGAAGTCTTCTTGGTGTAGAAATCGACCTCACCGGCCAGACGGCCGTTCCACAAACTGAACTCGAGTCCGGCATTGAGGTTTCCGGTCGTCTCCCACGTAATGTCGGGGTTACCCAAATTACGGAACGTAGGAGCCATGGTGGTCTCGCTCGAAGGCGTCATATAGTAGGTATCCATGTACATGAACGAACCGATGGAGTCGTTACCCTGCTGTCCGTAGGAGACCTTCAGTTTCAACAGGTCTACCCAGTGAGCGTTGAACCATGCCTCGTTGTCGATAACCCATGCGGCACCCACCGACCAGAAGTTACCCCAACGGTGATCGGGATGGAAGTTCGACGATGCGTCGCGACGGTATGATGCACTCACGAAGTAACGCTGCGCATAGTTGTACTGCGCACTGCCGAAGAAACCTTCCACGTTATAGCGGTTGGTGTACGACGAACTATCGACAGACTTTGCGAATGCCGAAAGCTCCGGAATATCGGGCGAGAAGCCGCCGTTCTTCAGAGCCCCGAGATATTTGGTCGTCTGCATATAATACTCGTGACCGATAAGCGCATTCACATCGTGCTCGCCGAAACTCTTGTGGAAGTTGAGCGTCTGCACGTTGTTGGTGCGGAAGCTCGTGGTCGAACTCTTCGTCAATTCACCGTTCACACCCACCTTGGGACCATAATAGGAGTTGTCGTAATAGGTTCCGTTGCTCTGACCCCAGTTCACGTTGCTCGTGGCATTCAGACTCAGCCATTTCGTGAAAGCTATATCCAGCGTGAAGGTTCCGCTGAGCTGATTGCCTTCATTTGTGTCGATATTGTAACGGTTCGAACCCAGCGGGTTACCCGTCGAAAGGAATCCGCGGCGAACATAGTAGTCATTGGTGGCACGTCCGTAGTCGTAGGCCGGATTACCGTACTCGTCCGTCTTGATTACCGGCTTGCCGTTCTCCATCACGCGCACATATACCGGATAGATGGGCGCAATCATACTCGTATAATACATCAAGTTGGTCGAACCGTGCGAAGTATCCATATTGGGGTTAGCCTTCTGGGTCGAATGCACGAAACCTACATTCGCGCCCAGCTTCAACCACGACTTCGCCTGATAATCGGCCTTCAAACGCGCATTGATACGGTCGTAGCTCGAATACTCGATTACACCGTCCTCATTCAGATAACCCATACTTGCATAGAACGACGAACGGTCATTTCCGCCGTTCACGCTCACCGTATACTCCTGACGGAACGCATTGCCATAGGCCATATCCGTCCAGTTGTCGGGCGTCATATAGTAATCCGTGCCGTTATAATTATAGGTGCGGCCCAACTTCGCCGCAGGATTCAACTTGCCGTTCATTCCGATAAGCAACTGACCCGCAGGAACATCGTAAACATTGTAACCCAAGTTGTTAATCATGTTCTCGTTGGCCCATTTGTTGGCGGCAACCACATCGAGACCGGCGCTCACCGAAGCGTAGTTGTAAAGCTGCGTGTAATATGCCTCATAGTAGGCCGCAGGATTGGTAATCACATCGTAATCCTGAATCGAACGCGAGTTTACACCCCACTTCATATCGACATTCACCACAGCATCCTGCGACTTCGCACGCTTGGTGGTGATGATTATCACACCCGAAGCTCCGCGGGCACCGTAAAGAGCTGCCGAAGCGGCATCTTTAAGCACCGATACGCTCTCGATATCGGAGGGTGCGATGTTCGACAGACTTGCCGTATAGGGTGAACCGTCCACGATTATGAGCGGATCGGTACTTGCATACATCGTCGAGCGACCGCGAATATTGATGGAGCCCGAACCTGCTCCCGGAGCACCCGAAGAACCGCGCATCTGCAAACCTGCCACCGAACCTACGAGAGCATCAGCCACATTGGTGGTGGTATGTTTGGAAAGCTCGTCGGCGTTGATAACTGCTGCGGAGCCGGTAAAAGCCTCTTTGGTAGTCTGTCCGAAGGCAACGACGATTACGTCATCGATGGCGGTGTGTGACTCTTCGAGTTCGACATTGACCACCGATT
>JAFLRS010000079.1 GCA_022511355.1 Alistipes sp. | reverse complement strand
CGCGGCGTTTGTCGCCCACGATGATTTTCATTCCGTAACCCATACGGCGTGCGATTGCCATTCCAATCTGACCTGCGCCGGTCAGCAGCATTACCTCTTTGTTCATCTCTATATAATTTCAATTGCAAAGTAAGTGGTTTCTGGCGGGACAATGCTTTCACTTTTTGCGGATAAATTTATTTATTTGTTACCTTCGTGTGTAAGAGCGCAGAAAATTGCTCATCTTTGCATCTGACAAACAGCAAATTGACAGTTATGGAGGAGAAACGAATAGATATGGCAATCCCGCCGAGGACGTTCGCTGCGCTGGATTGTGCTTCAAAATTAACCACACGATGCTGATGACCGAGGAGTATGACCGTCTGGTTTCGGAACTCTTTTGCGGTGAAAGTCCGTATGACAAAACAGACCGGCAGATTATGCCGGTCTGTTTAACCGTCGCCACGATTTCGGCTCTAATAGAAAAACTCTATGGTCGTGCCGTTGTAATTCATCGTCGTGACAATATCTTCATCAGGGTCGAGAGTGTAGGTGACAGGAATCAAAACTCCGTCGACAGAGATGCTCTCGGGCAGATATCTCGACGGCTTGCCGAGAAATTCAGAGAAGAGCGAAATCTCGCCGATAAAATTAATCGGATTTTCGGCCATCTTTATCGTAATAGGTATATACCGTGTCGCGCCGTATGCGAATTCCACCGTGCCGGACTTGGCAATTCCGGTCTCTTCGTCACGCAGATTCATGCCCGAAATAGATACGAGATTTCCTGACTCCCATGTAAAAATCATCGGAGTGCCGGCGGATTCGGACACCGCCTCCACCTTTACAAGATATTCGTTGTCATAGGTCAGAATCTGTCGGTGCGCGACTTTTACAATCTCTTCTTCAGAACTTTCTGCAACAGTTACGTCAGACTGCATGGTCTCCGGTGCTGATTCCTGATAATAGGAGTACCATATATACTCCGTTGCATAACCGTCATCATTGAGAGTAATAGTCGCCACCGTTTTGTCGGCGACACTCTCATCTCCGCCTTCGCTCTCGAGGCGAACCTCGTTGCCGTTGCGTATAAACTTCATAACGCCCGTAGTCAGACCCGATGCTTCGTTGCCGGTAAATGAGAACTCGGCGATATGCCCTTCGTCGTCATACCAGAATGCGTATTCGGTCTCGAATCTCTCGCCCTCGCCGTTCGTGCCGACAGCCTTTATGCGGCTTACGCAGCGATAGATAGTCCTGTCTTTGCTGCCGCCGCCGACTACAGGATCATTGTCATCATCAGGATTTTCAGTCTGTTCGTCATTTAACAAATCGCAGCCGGTCATGGGCAATGTAACCGCCGCAAATGCAACTGCCGCCGCAAGGCAGAGTACAAAACTGTTTAATCTCTTCATAATAAGGTATTTTTGATTAATTATTCCGAGTAGTAGAATTTCATCGTACAATCATCTTCACTTCTCGCAGCCACCGTACCGTCTGCATTGAGCGTATATTTATATGTCTCGACATAGGAGGTTTCGTCATTATGGCGCACGGTGCAGCTTTCGGGCAAATATTTCGACTGCTTGCCGAAAATCTCGGTCAAAGCCGACAAAACATCTCCGGCAGTCACTGCTTCTGCGGGGTCGCTCAAATTCACGGTAATGGGCACAAGAGGCTTGTCTCCGTATGAATATGAAAACGAGCGTGTCTCCACTTCGCCGCTGTCGCTGTAACTGTACGTCACGGAGGCCAGATTTCCATCTTTCCATTCGAGAATAACAGGTGACTTGTATTTCCCGCTCTCTTCTACCTTTACAAGATAACCGTCGTTATAGGTAAATGTCACACGATATTCGGACATTTCGTCCTCGTCGTCCACTTCATAATATATCAATTCCGAAAGATAGCCGTCACTGTCGAAAGTAATCGTGCCGGCCTCTTCTTCAGTTTCATCGATACTGTCCCATAGAATAATCGTCGCCTTGTTTCCATCACGCACGAGCCTCGTCACAGAGGTGTAATCATACTCGTCTATCGCAGATTCCAATGATACTATATGTTTGCCTGAATCATCGTACCGGAACTTGTATGAGATATCACTCCCTTCGTTGTGGGTGACATCCATACGGTATACGGGATGTACCGCATCGGTAATTGCGGAATTGCCGCCGCTGCCTGCACCGCCGTTTTCCTCTTCGGCCGGAGAGTCGCAACCCGTCATGACTGCAACGGCAAACATGGATAAAAGAATAGATAGTCTCTTCATTTCAAAAAATGTTTTTGTCGCTGTTGTCTCCGTAGGCAGCCGGTTAATATGAAGAAAGTGCGGAGTCGATTCGTTTATCTGACACGAGGTTCTGGAATACCTTAACCCAAATAAACAATACTCCACACCAGTATTGGTACGGAGTATATCGCATTCCATATACCAATACAAGGTGATGAGTGCGTGCTTCCTCGGATTATTTTGAAATTTTCCAGATTTCGTGTCAAGGATTAGCGAAACACTTTCACTAAAATATGTAATGCTTCGGGCCAAAACCGTCAGCAACCACAAATGTAGCCATATTTTTCATATTCCAAAAATTATGCATACAAAAAAAACAGACCGGCATATCTGCCGGTCTGTTTAACCGCCGCCGCCAAGAAGATTAATCCTGTTCCACCGGCTGACGTTTTGCCTTGCTGCGGGACGATGCCGCATTATATTCGCACCATTGCTGCTCCTTTTCAGATACAGCCTTGCGAACCTCGCCGCTGCGCTCCTTGGCCAACTTGCGGTCCGCCGCCCGTACCGAAGCCAATGTCCGGTCGGAACCTTTAATCTTCAATTCGGTAAGGCCGTCGGTCTCCAGCACCTGCTCACGCGGATTCTGCACATACTGCCACTCCTCACCGAACTGAGTGCTGCGCCCCTCGCACCACGGACCATGTCCATCCTTGCCGGCCGAATGATTCGAATAGAGATTGCTGTATCGGGGGTCGCTCTGCAATATTCCCGGCGGAAAATTCGGACGGATACTCTCGAGCGCCGCCTCGAATTGCTGATAGTGCGCAACTTCACGGGTCATCAGATAGTTGAGAGTTTCAAGCACATAGGTGTCGTCGGTAAACTGCATCAGATACTCGTATACTATCTTCGCACGCGACTCCGAAGCCAGATTCGAACGCAAATCGACGGTCAGGTCGCCGTTGGCATTTATATAGGTCGCCTGCCACGGTGCGCCGGTGCTGTTCACCAGCATCGGACCTCCGGCGGATATGGTTCCGAATTGCGGATTTATGGAGAAGGCCGAATGTATGAAATCGTCTTTCGAGAACTTCTCGCCGAAGACATCGTTTTTCTCCACGGCATCCTTCATATTGCCGTTCACGCCGGCCATAAGCATCTGTATCGTAGCTCCCACGATTTCCAGATGGCCCAACTCTTCGGCGGCGATATCCATCAGCATATCGTATTTGTCGGGGTAGGGATTATGGCATACGAATGCCTGCACGAAATATTGCATCGAGGCCGACAGCTCGCCGTTGCCGCCGCCGAACTGCTCGAGCATCAGAGTGGCGAAACGCGGATCCGGTTTGGAAACGCGGGCCTTGAAGTGTAGTTCTTTAGAGTGGTAAAACATAGTCCTTAATTTTATTGGTTAAATATTTTGCGCATGACGCGGAACTGACGGCCGCTTCGAATGCTCCGTAAAGACCGCGACATGGCACTTACGGAGCAAAAGACCTGCCAAAAAAAGCCGCATATCCGCATCTGCGACCTTCGGCCGGATTTTTGCCGCTGCACCCGGCATGATTGTCTGGTACGGATTACTCGTTCCTTTTGCCGGCACGACCGTCGGTGCGGCCATAGTGCTTTTGCTGCGACGCTCGCTGCCGCAAAATCTGCATAAGATGCTGCTCGGATTCGCATCGGGAGTCATGATTGCGGCTTCGGTGTGGTCGCTGCTCATACCCTCAATCGAGATGTCGGAACGGCTGTCTCTGCCTCACTGGATTCCTGCCGCAGCGGGATTCATGGGAGGCGTTCTGCTCTTTCTGCTGCTCGACTCCGTGATTCCGCATATGCACGCCGACGCTGACCGTGCGGAAGGACCCGCTTCTGGATTCAACCGCACGACCAAACTGATTTTGGCCGTCACGCTGCACAACATTCCCGAAGGCATGGCCGTAGGAGTGGTGCTTGCGGGTGCCATGAGCGGAAATGCCGGCATATCCGCCGCGGCGGCGATGACTCTTGCGACCGGCATAGCCATACAGAACATTCCCGAGGGTGCAATCATATCGATGCCCATGCAAATCGACGGGAACGGCCGCGGGCGTTCGTTTCTTTACGGAGTATTGTCGGGGGTAGTCGAGCCTTTGGCTGGCATAATTACAATTTTGCTCGTAGACAGCATAGTGCCTCTGCTGCCGTGGCTGCTTGCATTCGCGGCGGGAGCTATGATCTATGTAGTGGTGGACGAGCTTATTCCTAACGCCCAGAACGGACGGCATTCCGATATAGCCACAATCGGCGTAGCCTGCGGATTCACGCTGATGATGGTGCTGGATGTGGCTTTAGGATAAAAAAATCCCCGAAACCTGTGTTTCGGGGATTTGCACCGATTACTCTTCGAACGAGTGGATAACCACTCCCGAACGGAGTTTAGGTTCGAACCATGTCGTTTTCGGAGGCATTATATTGCCGGTATCCGCGATATCGATGAGTTGTTTCATCGAAACGGGGTAGAGGGCGAAGGCAACTTTCATCTCGCCGCTGTCCACACGACGGCTCAACTCGCCGAGGCCGCGGATTCCGCCCACGAAGTCGATACGCTTCGAGGTGCGCAGGTCGGCGATTCCGAGCAGTTTGTCGAGTACAAGATTCGAGAGAACCGTCACATCCAGAACTCCGATGGGGTCGTTGTCATCATAGGTTCCGGCCTTTGCCGTAAGGCTGTACCACTCGCCTTCGAGATACATTGCAAAGTTATGCAGCGACGACGGGGTATAGACGCCCGTTCCCTTCTTCTCGACAACGAAATCGGACTCCAACGCCTTTACGAACTCGGCGGGAGTCATGCCGTTCAGGTCCTTGACCACGCGGTTGTAGTCGATAATCTTGAGCTGCGACGCGGGGAAGGTAACGGCGAGGAAATAGCAGTACTCCTCCTCTCCCGTATGATTGGGATTCTTGGCGGCCAAAGCCTGGCCCACCCGTGCGGCTGCTGCGGTACGATGGTGACCGTCAGCCACATAAAGGGCCGGAATGCCTGCGAATATCTCGGTAATGCGCTTATTGACTTCGGCGTCGCGGATAACCCAGAAATGATGACCGAAACCGTCTTCGGCAGTGAAGTCATAGTCGGCTGCATTCTCGGCAACCACCTTGGCGACTATCGCATCCAGTTCGGCATTGTCGGGATATGCAAAAAATACCGGTTCGATGTTGGCCTTTTGATTGAACACATGCTTCATGCGGTCCTCCTCCTTGTCGGTACGCGTAAGCTCGTGTTTTTTGATGGCACCCGAGAGGTAATCCTCGAAGTGGCAGCACATGGCCAGTCCGTACTGCGTGCGGCCGTCCATCGTCTGAGCATACACATAGTAGTGTTCCTCTTCATCCTGAACCAACCAGCCTTTTTTGCGCCATTCGGCGAAATTGGCCACAGCTTTCTCGTAAACCTCCTGCGAGTGTTCGTCGGCGATAGGTTCGAAGTCGATTTCGGGCTTGATTATGTGCAGCAGCGAACGTTCGGTAGCTTCGGCCTTGGCCTCTGCGGAGTTAAGAACGTCGTAAGGACGCGACGCCACCTCCGACGCATACTCTTTCGGCGGACGTATACCCTTGAACGGTTTTATCTTTACCATAATTCTATTTGTTTACTTGAAATTTCACGTTTCCGTTCACGAAATAGTCTACAATCTGACGCGCGGCGGCCAAACCTGCATTCACATTGGCTTCGGCCGTTTCGGCGCCCATCTTTTTGGGGGTTCCGAAGTAACGCTTGCCGAACTTTTCGCCGTACTCCGTATGCAGAGCGGGAGCGACATCCGTGATATACTTAAGGTCTTCACGTTCAGTCATGGCTTTAGCCACGCCTTCTTCGTCGATGACCTCCTTGCGGGCCGTATTTACGAGCGTGGCTCCTTTGGGCATCGACATCAGCAAATCGTAGCCTATAGAGCCTTTGGTCTGCTCCGTAGCGGGGATGTGCAGCGACAGATAATCGGCGCAAGCGTAAAGCTCCTCCACCGAATCCACCTTTTTAACGCCGTCGGTCTCAAAGACTTTCGGGTCGGTGATGAAGGGGTCGTAAGCCACCACGTTCATGCCGAGTGCGGCACCTTTGCGGCCCACGAGTTTGCCGACATTACCGTAGGCGTGGATAGCCAAAGTTTTGCCGGCGAGTTCGGTACCCGTACCGCTCGTAAACTGATTGCGAGCCATGTACACCATCATTCCCACAGCCAGTTCGGCCACGGCATTGGAGTTCTGACCCGGAGTGTTCATGACCACGATTCCGCGGGTCGAAGCCGCTTCCAAATCCACATTGTCGTAACCGGCGCCCGCACGCACCACAATCTTGAGATTGCGTGCCGCGGCAATCACTTCGGCCGTAACCTTGTCGCTGCGAACAATCATCGCGTCGGCATCGGCAACGGCATCCAGAAGCTGTGTTTTGTCGGTATATTTCTCGAGCAGAGCAAGCTGATAACCCGCACCCTCGACTATCTCTCTGATTCCATCGACCGCTTTTTTGGCAAAAGGTTTCTCGGTCGCCACCAATATTTTCATATCTTTCATCAATGATGTGAAATACTCCTTTTTTTCCTCTTTTTTCTCAAAGGTATACGGAACGATTGTAGGCATACTAACGGTTTTTTACCATCTGTTCGAACTCCTGCATACAAGCCACGAGTGCTTCGACGCTCTCTTTCGGACAAGCGTTGTAACACGATGCGCGGAATCCGCCCACCAGACGGTGACCCTTGATGCCGACCATGCCGCGAGCTTTGGCGAACTCCATGAATTCGGGAGCCAAATCCTCGTAACCCTCGGCCATCACGAAGCAGATGTTCATAAGCGAGCGGTCCTCTTTCTCGACGGTGCCGCGGAACAGGGGGTTGCGGTCGATCTCGTCGTAGAGCAGACCTGCCTTTTCGAGGTTGATTTTGTACATGGCATCCAGACCGCCAAGACTCTTAATCCATTTGAGAGTCTCGTTCAGTACATAAATCTGGAACACGGGGGGAGTGTTGAACATCGAGTTGTTATCGACGTGCGTATTCACATTGACCATCGTAGGCAGTTCGCGAACCACCTTTTCGAGCATATCGTCGCGTATGATGACGAATGTAAGGCCGGCAGGCGAGAGGTTTTTCTGTGCGCCGCCGTATATCAAAGCATACTTTTTGACATCCACGGGGCGGCTCAGGATATCGGAGCTCATATCGGCGAACAGAGGCACCGGCGAATCGATATCGGTTTTGTATTCGGAGCCGTAGATGGTGTTGTTGGTGCAGATGTAGAGATAGTCCAAATCTGCGGGGATTTCGAATCCTTTGGGGATATATGTAAAGTTGCGGTCCTCGGAGGTTGCCACTACCTGCACTTCGCCATAGTATTTAGCCTCCTTGATAGCCTTTTTCGACCATACGCCCGTATTTACATAACCGGCTTTTGTTTTGAGGAAGTTGGCCGGAATGTGGAAGAACTGGGTGCTGGCGCCGCCGCCCACGAAGAAGATTTTGTAGTTTTCGGGGATATCGAGCAGTTCGCGGAACAGAGCCTGCGCTTCATTCAGGACATCTTCGAAATCTTTGGTACGATGCGAAATCGAGAGCAGCGAGAGTCCCGTTCCGTTGAAATCGATTATCGCCTTTGCGGCATTCTGCAGAACGACATCGGGCAAAATCGAAGGTCCCGCATTGAAATTGTGTTTTTTCATTGTTGCGATATGTTTTTTGAATTGTCTGTTTCCGTAATACAAAGATAAGGAAAAATATTTACCAAATGCAATACTTGATTTTTGTTTATGGCAAATAATTTTTATCTTTGCGATGTCGGGCGACCGGCATACATATTTTAGTGAAAGTGTTTCGCTAATCCTTAAATAGGAAATCTGGAAAATTTCTCAAGTACATTAAGGACGGACGTAACGCTCATCACCGTATTTTGAGGCATATCGTTTGATGTGCACTCGGCGGTGTGGGGTATGTTTATTTAATGTACGGGTATTCCAGAACCTC
>JAFLRS010000078.1 GCA_022511355.1 Alistipes sp. | reverse complement strand
GCAATGCCCCTACCCCCGATTTGAATTTCATGTCGAGAACGGGGCCATCCACATACATTCCGTTGGGATTGGGGCGGTCGAGAATCAGAACCTCGCGGTCGAATTCCGCGCAGGCATCGGTCATCCGCAGCATCGAAATGTAATATGTATAGAAGCGCAGTCCTACATCCTGAAGGTCGATTATGAGCAGGTCGAAGCTTCGCATTACCTCGTCAGAGGGCCGCAGTCGGCGACCGTCATACAAAGACCATATAGGTATGCCGGTAGCTTCGTCGACCGAATCCCCGACATGACCTCCCGCATCGGCATTGCCGCGGAATCCGTGCTCGGGCGAGAGTATTCCGACCACATCCACGCCTTCGCGGCACAGCAAATCGACAAGATGTTCATCGCCGGCCATGGAGGTGTGATTGGCCAGCACCGCTACCCTTTTGCCTTGCAGCAGCGGCAGATATTTCTCGGGCTGTTCGGCTCCGGTTCTGATTTGAGCCGATGCGCTGACCGACATGAAGAGTATGCCGGTCAGCAGCAGAGCGATATTCCGTACAACCCTGTTCATGGATTACTCCGAGACCTCGCTTACGTTTATAAGGTCCTCGTCGGTGGCTCCGAGCGTGCGATAATAGTCATTCAGATAGAGAATGATTTCATCGCGGCCGGCATATCCCGCCAGATAGTAGAGCTGCCAGAGCGAATCGAGTTTTTCGTCGATAATGTCGGACACCATGTCGCCCAAAGCACCGTCGAACTGCAAATAGTATTCGATATATTCGATAAGCGTATCGGCATAGGCATAGAACAGTGCGTCGCCCTTTTCGAACTCGCCCAGAGCGTAATAGGCTTCGAGGAACGGGTATGTATTGGCGTCGGAGAATCGAATCTGATTTATGGGCAGAACCTCGAGTCCGCGGTCGAGCAGCTCCAACGCTTTGGCATCGTCGCCGCGACGAATCAACTCCTTGGCTACGCGTGCGAAAGTCTCGCGTGTGCGGCCGACAGCCAGATTATATTGCGTAAAGTAATCGACATAGACCTTCGGGTCGGCCAGATTGCCGTAACGGAACGTGTTCTCGAGCAGCGGCACCACGTAATCGGGGTCGATGCGGCCGATCTCCCACGACGATTTGTAGGGCGTGAGAATGGGCACCAACCGATATGTATATCCGTCGAACTGAAGATAGTCGAGCAGACCCAAATCCTGAAGCACATATACCTGCGTGAATGCTATCGGGCGTTTCCAGTCGAAATTGGCAAGCATATCGAGTATCATCATGTCGGAACGCTCGAGGGAGTTCTTGCGGATGTCGATGTAGACCGTATCGACCATTAGATGGCGTTCGTCCTTGCGAACAATGCCCGCCGCTACGGCGTTGTCCTTGTTTACGGGCAGAGCGATGCGTTTTGCGGGAACGAAATCGTTGAGCGAACCGTCGCCCATCGTAAGTTTCGAACGCGGGTCTTCGCTCTTCACGAAGTCGATAACCTCTTGTATATCCACGGTCCTGTCCACTCTGTCATAGACGGGATACGACTCGTTTACGTACCAGTATTTCTCGCGGTCGAACGACAGAGGCACTCCTGCTGCATCATTGGCGGCGGTTTTCATCTGGTCGATATACCACTCTCCTCCCAGATAGCTCGAATTCATGATTCGGATATCGGGACGAACCCCGTCCACCTCCTGATTGAGCCACAACGGGAACGTGTCGTTGTCGCCGTAATTTATAATTATGGAGTTGGGCAGAGCCGACTGCAGATAGTTCCAGCCGACATCGTGCGCCATCGTGCGTCCCGAACGGTCGTGGTCATCCCAGTTTTCGGCGCACAGAACGGCCGGCACCGAAAGGCACAAAACCGTCGCTATGGCGGCCGCAGCCGACTGATGTTTGCGCATGGCCAACGTCAGAAGTTCCTTGACGGCAAGTACTCCGAATCCTATCCAGATGCAATAGGCGTAGAACGAACCGGCATATACATAGTCGCGTTCGCGGACTTCGGCGGGCGACGAGTTGAAATATACGACAAGTGCGACACCCATCATTATGAACATCCACAAAACTACCGCAAAGTTGCGCTGGTCGCGGTTGAGCTGATATATCAAACCTATCAGTCCCAATATGAACGGCAGGAAATAATAGGTGTTTCTTGCGCGGTTGTCGGCCATTTCGCGCGGCAGATTGCTCTGGGGACCGAGATAGGCTTCGTCGATGACTTTTATGCCCGAAAGCCAGTTTCCGTTGGTGATTGTCGTACCCAAAGGCTGGATGTCGTCCTGACGACCCACGAAATTCCAAAGGAAATATCTCAGATACATATAGCTCAACTGATAGTTGAAGAAATAGTTGAGATTTTCGAGGAAAGTAGGCTCTACCACAGTGTCGTATGTGCCGTCGCCATAGCCGAACCGCACCCGCTTGCCGTAATCGGTCACCTTGCCGCGGACGGGCCGTCCGTCGGCATCCCTTATGACTTCGCCGTTGTCGTCGCGCAGAACCTCTGTTTTGGTGCGGTATGCCGCCCATGTCTTGTAGTCGCGTTCGCTTTTGTGCATATCCCACATACGGGGGAAGAAGTGCATAAGCTCCGAAGGAACGGTGTAGCCGGTGAGCCGCGTTCCCTTCTCGTAGCGTCCCGAATCGCTGTTGTACCAGTACAAATCGTCATACTGCATACCGTTTATCGCCTTGCGGGCCGAGTAATAAGAGCCGTATAAAAGAGGCTTGTTTCCGTACTGGTCGCGGTTCAGAACGGCCAGCAGTGCGTGCGGATTGTCGGGATTGTTGCTGTTCATGGGGGGATTGACGGCCGCACGTATCGTCATGGATGCGTAGGTCGAGAATCCGAGCAGCATCAAGGTTACCGACATGATTATAAGATTGGCGAGTACATACCCTTTTTTATGCGTAAACCATACTCCGAATCCGCACAGGGCGAAGAGCGCAAAGACATAGAATACCATTCCCGAATTGACGGGCAGATGCAGAATATTGACGAAGAACAAATCCGTCATTGCTCCGAAATAGACCGTATACGGTATTATAAGTCCGTTCACCACGAAGAGAATCGCTCCCGAAACGAGAGTCGCTATTACGCAGCCTTTCAATGTCGCGCGCGGAGTCTTGCGGAAATAGTATATGAACACCAATGCGGGGATTGTCAGAAGGTTGAGCAGGTGTACTCCTATCGACAGTCCCATCAGATAGGCTACCAGCAGAATCCATCGCACGGCGTGCGGAGAATCGGCCTGCTCCTCCCATTTGAGCATAAGCCATACGACCAACGCCGTAAACATCGAAGATAGTGCGTAGACCTCGCCTTCGTAAGCCGAGAACCAGAAAGTATCGGTAAAGGTGTAGGCCAGCGCACCGACCGCACCGGCACCGAGTACTGCAATGCCGTCGGCCGTGGAGAGTTCTCCGCGGTTGCGTATGCAGAGTCTGCGTCCGAGGTGCGTTATGGTCCAGAACATGAACAGAATGCAGAGGGCGCTGAAGATGCCGTTCATGGCATTGACCATAACCGGCACATACTCGGTGGAGGGTGCCAGCAGCGTAGCCAGACGGGCGAGCATCATGAACAGCGGTGCCCCGGGAGGATGCCCCACTTCGAGTTTGTAGGAGGTAGCGATAAATTCGGAGCAATCCCAGAAACTTGCGGTAGGCTCCATCGTGAGCAGATAGGTTACGGCAGCCACGGCGAACACCGCCCAGCCGGTAATATTGTCCCAGCGTTTGAAATTCATAAATCAAAAGGTTCTTGCCAAATATCGGCAAAGATAGTTATTTAACGGCAATTTTCGAAATTTATTGTCCGATTATCGTCTAAAACGGTCTGTATGAGGGATGATTAGGTGCAATATATTTGGACGTTGAACAAAAATTGTTTATCTTTGTCATGTTGTACAGGCATTGTACGGCAGACATACTGAAACAAAGCATTAACTTTACTCTCTTTCAGATGAAACTTGGCGGTTTTACCGAAAAGAAAAGTGGCAAAGTTAATGCTCGTGTCGTTATCGGCGCGGGCATTCTTGCACTATCTTTCTTTTGGGTATACGCCAAGGCCTCATCTGTGGATAATGCGGATTGTTCGCGTTTGTTTGCTATTGGTGCCGGGGTAAATTTTATTAACTTTTTATTTTTATACGTTATGAAAAAGTATGCTTTGATTTTGGCCTTGTGCGGTGTTGCAGCCTTTGCAGGCTGTCGGAACGGTTCGAAAACTCCCCCCCCCCCAATGGAGAAGACGGAGATGAATTGGATGTAATAGTGGTATCTGCGGAGGATATGCCCGCTGCATTTCCCGACCCCATTTTCCGCGAATATGTACTTGAAAACTTCGACGCCGACAAAGACGGCGCATTGTCGAAAAAAGAGATCGAAAACGTACATACGATATACTTGTATAATTTTGACAATCATGAGGATGAAAGCACTCATATCAAGTCATTGGAAGGTATACAGTACTTTACCGAACTGATATCGCTGACATTCGGTTACAACTCCGTTTCGACAATCGATTTGAGCGGCAACACGAAACTGACGCAACTCTACTGCGACAACAATCTGTTGACCGAACTCGACTTGAGTGCCAATGTGCTGTTGGATACATTGTTTTGCGACGGCAATCAACTCTCTGCTTTAGTTCTCGATAACAATCTTCTGCTCGAGCTTGTGGGATGCGAGCGCAATCCGCTCACCGAACTCAACCTCGGCAACAATACCGAATTGGCATCTTTGAGTTGCGCGGATCTTAAAATCACCAATTTGGATGTCAGCAAAAATGAGAAACTCAATTTCCTGTTCATCAACAATAATGACATAGCAGACCTCGATTTGAGCCATAATACGCTGTTGGAATATCTGTTCATAGACAACACCAAGATAACCTCCATCGACTTGAGCGGCAATCCCAACCTGCAGACGTTCTCCTGCAGTTACAATGAGATGACCTCGCTGAATGTCAGCAACAATCCTCTGCTTGAAAGTCTGTATTGCGACGGCAATCAAATAGCGACCCTTGATGTCAGCAACAATACCCTGCTTATGAATTTGTATTGCAACGACAACAAACTCACGGAGTTGAATGTGGACAGCAACACGGAGCTTGTCGATCTGGGCTGTGCCCGCAATAAGCTCACGACGCTCAGTCTCGAACACAATACCGCGCTTGAGTGTCTGGATTGCAGCGAGAATCTGCTCGAGACGTTGGATGTTTCGAAAACGAACATGGGCAATCCCGAGTCAGGCTACTATTATCCGCTCACGTGCTGTTTTATGGATACCCTCAAGACGTTGTATATAAAAAGAGGCTGGACGCTCAACGGCATTACCGAAGATCGCAGTACGGGATTTATTCCCGAAACCACAAATATAGTTGAAGTGGACTAACGCATTTATAAACTGCGGTTTAAGGCGGACGGCTTTTTGCCATCCGCCTTTTTTTGATAACGGTAATCAGCTGTTTTTGCGAACGTAACGGCCGGAATCTATGTCCGGCTTTGATTTTAGCCGAAAATTTGTTATTTTTGTGCGAAAATATTTCATCGCATGAAAGCTAAACTTCAACTCTACAATACCCTGTCGCGAAAGAAGGAGGAGTTCGAACCTATCAACCCTCCGCGCGTAGGAATGTATGTATGCGGCCCCACCGTCTACGGAGATCCGCATTTGGGACATGCGCGTCCGGCCATAACCTTCGACCTGCTGTTCCGATACCTCAAGGCCGAAGGCTATAAAGTCCGCTATGTCCGCAATATTACCGATGTCGGACACCTCGAACACGATGCCGACGAAGGCGAGGACAAAATCGCAAAAAAGGCCCGTCTCGAGCAGCTCGAACCTATGGAGGTGGCACACTATTACACCGAGCGTTATCGCAGTGCAATGGCTCAGCTCAATGTGCAGTCCCCCTCTATCGAACCTCATGCATCGGGTCATATAATCGAGCAGATTGAGTTCATAAAGAAGATATTAGAGAGCGGCGATGCCTATGAATCGAACGGCTCCGTATACTTCGATGTCGAACATTACAATGCCCGCCATCATTACGGAGTGCTGTCGGGCCGCAATCTCGACGACATTGTGACCGACACCCGCGAACTCGACGGTCAGAGCGACAAACGCCACTCTTACGACTTCGCCCTCTGGAAAAAAGCCTCGCCCGAACACATCATGCGCTGGCCCTCGCCCTGGAGCGACGGTTTCCCCGGATGGCATATGGAATGCTCGGCTATGAGTACGAAGTATCTCGGAGAGCGATTCGATATTCACGGCGGCGGCATGGACCTCATGTTCCCGCATCATGAATGCGAAATCGCACAGTCGTCGTCGGCTTTAGGCCACGACTCCGCCAAATATTGGGTTCATAACAATATGATTACCATAAACGGCCGCAAGATGGGCAAGTCGCTCGGCAACTTCATAACGCTCGAAGAGTTGTTCAACGGCACTCATCCTCTGCTCGAACAGGCATATTCGCCCATGACGGTCCGCTTTTTCATTCTGCAGGCCCACTATCGCTCGACGCTCGACTTCTCGAACGACGCTCTGAAAGCTGCTGAAAAGGGACTCGATCGTCTGATGAAAGGAATCGAGGCTCTCGGCAAGGCCAAACCGGCCGACAAATCGACGGTGTCGGCAGACGAACTCGATGCACGTTGCGAGGAGGCTATGGCCGATGACCTCAATTCGGCTGCCGTAATATCGGTGCTTTTCGACTATGTGCGCATATTCAATCAACTCGTGGAGGGTCAGCAAAGCGCGACTGCCGAGGAGTTGGCGAAGTTGAAAGCCGTAGTCGAACGATGGGCGTTCGAAATTCTCGGTCTGCGTGACGAAAAGGCCGCTTCGGCCGGCGGCAAGGATATGGTGTCACCCCTTGTGGAGATGCTGCTGTCCATGCGAATGAAAGCCAAAGCCGACAAGGATTGGGCCACATCCGACCGTATTCGCGACGAACTTACGGCGATAGGCATACGCGTCAAGGACCGCAAAGACGGCTGCGACTGGGAAATAGAATAATCCGCCTGCATGATACTTGCCGAACAGATAAAAGATGCCGTAAAACGGCGTGACGACCTCGAGCGATTCCTCGATATCGAAGGTTTGCGCATACAGCTTCAAAACGAAGAGGAGAAGACGCTCGAACCCGACTTCTGGAACGATCGCGAGAAGGCGGAGAATCAACTGCGCAAAGTGGCCTCTATAAAGAGCTGGGTCGTCGATTTCGACCGCGTGTCGAAACTCGCCGAGGATTTGCAGCTGATGCCCGACTTCGTGCGCGAGGGCGTATCGTCGGAGCAGGAGTTGGATGACCTTTATGCCGAAACGGTCGAGGCCGTCGAAAAACTCGAGCTTCGCAATATGCTGCGCAACGACGAAGACCGTCTCGGCGCGATAATGGACATCAATGCCGGCGCCGGCGGCACCGAAGCTCTCGACTGGGCCGATATGCTGCTCAGAATGTATACCCGCTGGGGCGAGGCTCACGGTTACAAGGTGAAGATTCTCGATTATCAGGCCGGCGACGAAGTGGGCGTAAAATCGTGTACCATCGAATTCGAAGGCGAATATGCCTACGGTTATCTGAAAAGCGAAAACGGCGTGCATCGCATGGTGCGGCTCTCGCCGTTCAACGCCAACAACAAGCGTCAGACTACATTCGTGTCGGTATTCGTCTCCCCCGCTGTCGATGATTCGATAGAGATCGTAATCAATCCGTCGGATATAGAGTGGGATACATACCGTTCGAGCGGGGCCGGCGGTCAGAATGTCAATAAGGTGGAGACGGGCGTGCGTCTGCGGTACCACGGCAAGGATACCGATACGGGAGAACCGGTCGAATTTCTTATAGAGAATACGGAGACCCGTTCGCAGCTCATGAACCGCGAGAATGCTATGCGTATTCTTAAATCGAAACTCTATCAGCGGGAATTGGACAAGCGGATGGCTACCCAACAGGCTCTGGAAGCCACGAAAAAACGCATAGAATGGGGTTCGCAGATTCGCTCGTATGTCTTCGACGACCGCCGCGTGAAAGACCATCGCACCGGCGAACAGACCTCGGATGTGGATGCCGTAATGGACGGAGATATCGACCGTTTCATCAAGGCTTACCTTATGGAGTTCGGCGGAAAATAGGAGAATCGGTCCGCAAAAGAAAAATCCCGTCACGAAGACGGGATTTTTTGTTATTTGTTGTTTCCGTACAGGAATCGTTTGATTTTGTGTGTCGGGGTCTTTTCGAACTACTCCTCCGTCTCCACGATATCGCTGATACGCGAGAAACTG
>JAFLRS010000077.1 GCA_022511355.1 Alistipes sp. | reverse complement strand
TCGATTTTGGTGCCCGGAACCCAAGAACCCTCTTCCAAATCGGAAGCAATCTTAACCCATACATCCTGACCGTCACCTTTCTTGCCGGAATAGAGAGCGTCTTCGACAAGGAGTTGGTGTTTTTCGTTGGCAATGACGAGAGTCCAGTCGGTGTTGCTGTCCAACGTAAAATGAACCGTATCGCCAAGATTGGCGGTGACATTGTCTGGAGTTACCTTAATCGTTGCGCCGAAATTGACAGGATCATCATCCTTGTCAGCTTGGCACGAAATCATTGCGCCCGACATCAGCAGTGTCGCCGACATCAGAAGCGATTTCAAAATGTTTTTTGTTTTCATAAGATGAGGTTTGAAAAATTAGTGTATTGTGTATTGTTTTGTATTCGAAAATGCGTTTCCCGCGTGGCAAATATAGTTACTTTTCCGATATCCTATATCCGACCCACCCCCTCTATTTTGCAGAAAATATCAACAACTGTTAATAACAGGAAAATACACGTATTAAAACGACATCTCTCCCTTTATCGCAGGCCACGGATTATACCCCTCAAGCGTGAAATCTTCGTAGCCGAAATCGAACAAAGAGTCTATATCGGAATTAAGACGCATCCTCGGCAAACAACGAGGCTCGCGCGACAACTGCTCATCTACCTGCGCCAAATGATTCAAATATATATGCGCATCACCCAATGTGTGAATGAATTCCCCGGCCTCGAGTCCGCAAACCTGAGCTATCATCATCGTGAGCAGAGCATACGACGCAATATTGAACGGCACTCCCAAAAAAGTATCCGCACTCCGCTGATACAACTGACACGACAAACGACCTTCGCTCACATAAAACTGAAACAATACATGACACGGCGGCAATGCCATAGCCCCTACATCGGCCACATTCCACGCCGATACTATCAACCGACGCGAATCGGGATTGCGTTTTATCTGCTCCACCAAATCGGAAATCTGGTCGATGGCGCCACCGTCGCCCGCAGGCCACGAACGCCATTGATATCCGTATACGCGGTTCAAATCACCGAAACGATAACCCTCTATCGGCGAAGCTTCGCCGGCCAAACCGATAAACGAATCGCGGTCCACAGGCAACACCCCGTGACGAATGCACAACTCATTATAATATCGGTATGCGTCGTTGTCCCAAATATGAACATTGTTGTCGGCAAGATACTTTATATTGGTGTCGCCGGCCAAAAACCACAACAACTCGTGTATTATCCCCTTAAGATAGACCTTTTTGGTCGTCAGCAGCGGAAATCCCTCCCGCAAATCGAAGCGCATCTGGTGTCCGAATATGCTTTTGGTTCCCGTTCCGGTGCGGTCGCTGCGGACCGTCCCTTCTTCTTTGATTCTGCGAAGCAGGTCGAGATACTGTCTCATTGCACGAATGTTTTAAGTGTGAGTTCGCCGTCGGCGGTCATCGCGGCGTATGACGGTTCGGCGCTCCAGTCCCCGAGAAACAGAACCCGAACACCTTCGGATATGCGCTCCGCAGGCAGATGAAAATGACCGAAAATGCAGCACTCCACGCCATAATCGCGACCCAATTCGGCTGCATATTCCGTCAAAGGGTCGAGAATCTTCGCGTCGCTGGCGCCGCCATGCGATTTGCGCGATTTGCCGCTCCACCACTGTCCGAACTTCAATGCCAAATCGGGATGCACGCACCACGAAAACAGAAACCGCACCGCCGAAGAACGAAATATGGCGTTCATGACCTTAAGTCCGATTTTGCCTTCTATCTTCATGTTGTCGCCGTGAGCGATATAGAACTTCCTGCCGGCCAGCTCCGCAAACAACGGTTCGGTATAGACTTCGACTCCGCACTCCGCAGCAAGATAATCGCGCATCCACATATCGTGATTGCCCGTTACGCACACTATGCGGATGCCTCGGTCCGAAAGTTCGGCCAATCGGCCCAACGTCCGCACAAAACCCTTCGGAACAACCTTGCGGTATTCGAACCAGAAATCGAAAATGTCGCCCAACAACCAAATCTCCTTCGCATCGCGGGATACCGCATCGAGCCACGCCGTAAAACGGGCCTCGCGACGAACCGCCGATTCAAAACCGCCGGCTCCCAAATGAACATCCGATGCGAAATAGTACATCTGACGGAAAATCTGTTATTCAAAAAGCTTTGCAAGCGCACGTTCCAACTCCTCGCCGTGCAGGTCGCGGCCTACAATGTTGCCACTGCGGTCGAAAAGAAAATTGGCAGGCAGTCTGCGTACATTGTACAGCCCGAGTACCCCGGCGCCGCCGTTGCGCAGGTCGCAAACCGACGTCCACGGCAAACGCTGCTCCTGAACGGTGTTTATCCATGCAGCCTTGCTCGTCTCGACACATACCTGATATATCTCGAATCCACGTTCGGAGTAGAGCGAATACAACTCTTTAAGCTCGGCATTCTGCACATTGGCATCGGCCATCCCCGTAGACCAGAACGACAGCAGAATTACTTCACCGTCGAACGACGACATACGAATATTGTTGCCGAACATATCGGGAAGCTCGATGTCGGGATAGTTGGTCTCCGTAATCTGCGATATAAGCGTGCGGCGGGCATCCATGTTGGCTATCTCGGTGCGCAGCGTCGGCAGAAACGGCGATTCGGGATAGCGCGCCTCCACAGCATCGGCCACCGTGCGGTAATAGATTATGTCGCCGTCGGTGCTGAAAAGATTGGTCTCCCCAGGAAATCGCTGGTACAACGCATATACAGCCGCTATGCGGTCCTTATGCTCGATGATGAACCTCAATTGATTGCGCTTCGCCTCACGATATGCCGCCGTGTAGTCGCGAACCAGTTCGCGATTCTCGATGTCGGAAAGCGTATTGCCCGAAAACTGCTCCAGAATGGAGTTCATACGCTCCAAACCTTCGATATATTCCCGATTGAATTCGCGAAGAAGTTCCGACTCCTCGCTGCCCGTGACATTGTAATTGCGCAGCAAACTGCCGACCGAATTGACCGTCACGCGTTCACCGCCCGTAAGCAGCAAAGGCACGCGTTCGCCGTTGTATATCATATTGTAAAGCGACGGCGTGGAGCCCGTAACCTCCACCGTGAACCGATAACTGCCATCCTCGCCGAGCTTGACCGAGTCTACAATCTTGCCCCCGCCGCCCGAAATCTGCTCAAGATATACGCTCTTACCGTTCAGACCGAGAAGACGGCCCGAAATCCCCACAGTCGATGAACTGCAACCGTACATCGCGAAAACCGAAGCGATGACGACCGCCATGATGATTTTCTTCATAAATTTCGTTTTAACGTACAAATATATGAATTCGAACTCAATAACGCAAATTTAACGGGCCGGATTGTGTTTCGTGCCGTTATTTTTCTGCTGGCGCTGCTGACGCTGCTGTTGATTGCGATTGTTCTTCTGTCCGCTCTTCGCCGCCTTGCGATTGTTCTGACGGCCCGGCTGCTGACGTTGCGAAAAGTGCTGTTTATAATCGTTTCGGAGGTTATTCAATGTCTCTTCGTCAAGTTCTATCGCATTTCCGGACATTTCGCGTATGTCCTTTGCGATGACCTCGTGATTGGGATGCTCCTGATTGTATTCGAAACTCTTCATGTGCATGAATCGAGCTACATTGTCCACCTCCTGCACGGTATCAGTGCCGGCAGCAGCCTCGCCTATCCGGCGTATCATGCGACCGATATATTTGCCGTAATGCTTGTGCGAAACATGACTCTGCGGATATGCCAGTTTGCCCGGAACCACCGTCAGGTCCTGACGCGTCGGCAACGGATAGGGAGAATCCACATCCAGCTTGAAATCAGACATTATTATCAGATGGTCCCACAGTTTGTGCGTGAAATCGGCCGTGTCCCGCAACAGCGGATTGAGATTGCCCATCACGGCTATTACGGCCTTAGCCTGACGCGTGCGTTCGCGACGGTCCTCGATGTCGAGCAGCGAATCCACCATCTCCTGAATATGACGTCCGTATTCGGGCAGAAACAGCTTGCGTCGCGTGTAATTGTAGTTTTTTCTCATAAATAACAATATGTCCCTTCGGGGCCGCTGAGGGCATAAATATTGCATACAGACCCGTTTTCGCAGCCGAAAAGGCATTCCGGATAGGTTGTTTTGCCTGTTTGTCGGATTCCCGATATGCAGAATGCAAAAAATCCGTTGCCGAAGGAATGTTTATATCTTTGGTGCAAAAGTATACAATTTTTATCAAATACAACTATGCCGAAGGTTTTAATTTTGGAACAATCAAAAAGTATGCGCAACAATTTGCGCGAAAGATTGGAATTCGAAGGCTTTTCGATTGAAACCGCCGAAAACAGCGGGGCTGCAGAACAGATGTGCGGCAAAATATCATTCGATGCCGTTATCGCCGACAGCCGAAGCTCCGTGCCCGATACGGATGCGCCTCTCATAGTGGTGTCGGCCGAAAACGACCTTAATTCGGCCGTGGAGGCTCTCAAGGGCGGAGCCGTCGATTTCCTTACCAAACCCATAGATATGAACCGTCTGCTCGCCACGCTGCGCAAAGTGACCGACCCCGAACAACCGGTCGAACATCGTTCGCGTACCGCCGCCGCACCTCGTGCGAAACGGCACTCCGCAACCGAAGTGGAACCGATAATAGGAGCTTCGGAGGGTATTGACCGCGTGCGCACGCTTATAGACAAGGTGGCGCAATCCGATGCCCGCGTACTCATAACCGGCGAGAACGGCACGGGCAAGGAGCTTGTCGCCAGATGGCTTCATCAAAAGAGCCGCAGATGCGGAGCGCCTTTCGTCGAGGTAAACTGCGCCGCCATTCCGTCGGAACTTATCGAAAGCGAGCTGTTCGGACATGAGCGCGGAGCATTCACGTCGGCCATCAAACAACGCAAAGGCAAGTTCGAGCAGGCCGACGGAGGCACGCTGTTCATGGACGAAATAGGCGATATGTCGCTGTCGGCACAGGCGAAGGTGCTGCGGGCATTGCAGGAGCGAAGAATAAGCCGCGTGGGCAGCGACAAGGATATAGACGTGGATGTCAGGGTGGTGGCCGCTACCAACAAGAATCTGCGCGATGAGATAGTCAAAGGCAACTTCCGCGAAGACCTCTATCACAGAATCGGAGTGATTGTAATAAAGGTGCCGCCTTTGCGCGAACGCAACGACGACATTCCTCTGCTGGTCGAACACTTCGTCAAACAGATTTGCACCGAATACGGACTGCACCGGAAAGACATTTCGAAAGAGGCCGTGGATGCCCTGAAAGAGATGCGCTGGAGCGGAAATATACGCGAACTTCGCAACGTCATAGAGCGTCTGATAGTATTGAGCGACGACTCCATAACGGTGGACGACATCATGACCTACTGCTGACGATACGCGACGCATTGCAGCCGAACGACGAAACCTGTATCGGCACAAGCGGACTGATTTTTTGCGGAATCGTTTTTTATTCATATATTTGGGGTATGAATCGCCGAAAGAACAACGGCGATTCGCACCCCGATATGGCAAATATGCTCACACGCATCTACGGATTCTATCGCGACGGCTTTCGTGAAATGAGGGTCGGCCGCACGTTGTGGGCAATCATCATCATAAAACTCTTCATAATGTTCGCCATTCTGAAGCTGTTCTTTTTTCGCGACCCGCTGGCCGGCAAAACCGAAGCCCAGCGGGCCGATGCCGTTATAGAAAATATCACAAACATTAATATCTGATTAATTATGAACGATTTACTTCAAGTCGTCGATTGGTCGAGAGCGCAATTCGCTCTGACGGCAATCTACCATTGGCTGTTCGTTCCGCTCACGCTCGGACTCGGAATCCTGTGCGCCGTCATGGAGACCATCTACGTCCGTACCGGCAACGACTTCTGGAAAAGAACGACCAAATTCTGGTTGCGGCTGTTCGGTATCAACTTCGCCATCGGCGTGGCTACCGGCATCATACTCGAATTCGAGTTCGGAACCAACTGGTCCAACTATTCGCATTTCGTCGGCGACATCTTCGGAGCGCCGCTCGCTATCGAAGGAATCATGGCATTCTTCATGGAGTCCACCTTCGTCGCGGTCGTATTCTTCGGATGGAACAAGGTAAGCAAGGGTTTCCACCTCGCATCGACATGGCTCACGGCAATCGGAGCCAACATCTCGGCACTCTGGATTCTCGTCGCCAATTCGTGGATGCAGTACCCAGTCGGATGCACATTCAATCTCGACACCGTGCGCAATGAGATGACCTCCTTCTGGGATGTGCTGCTGTCGCCCGTTGCGGTGAACAAATTCACCCATACGGTCACCTCGTCATTTGTTCTGGCCGCGATATTCGTAATGGGCGTAAGTGCATGGTATCTGCTCAAGAAGCGCGAAACCGAAATGGCCAAAAAGAGCATTATGCTGGCTTCGGCATTCGGACTCGTATTTTCGTTGATCACGGCGTTGACGGGAGACCGTTCGGGAGCAATCGTAGCCGAGGTGCAGCCGATGAAACTCGCCGCTATGGAGGCTCTCTACGACGGAGAAGAAGGAGCGGAATTGGTGATTGCGGGCATAATGCGTCCCGAGGAGCAGCGCACCGGTAATGACGATGCTTTCCACTTCAAAATAGCCGTTCCCAAGATGTTGTCGATTATGAGTTATCGCGATGCCGATGCGTATGTAGCCGGCATTAACGACCTTGTAAACGGCAATCCCGAACACGGCATAATGTCTGCCGCCGAAAAGATGGAGCGCGGACGTGTGGCCATAGCCGAACTGGCCCGGTACCGCGACGCCAAACTCGCAGGCGACGAGGAGACGATAAATGAAATCAGAGCCGAATTCGACCCCGAAACCGAGGAAGGCCAAGAGTTTTTGAGCAACTATTTCGCATATTTCGGCTACGGATATCTCAACAGTCCCGAAGATACGGTGCCCAATGTTCCTCTGCTGTTCTGGATGTTCCGTATAATGGTGGGACTGGGCACATTCTTCGTTCTGCTTTGCGGTGCGATGTTGTGGGCGGCATACAAGGACCGTCTCGAACGATGTCCGTGGCTGCTGTGGGCGGCGATATTCTCGGTGCCTCTTGCCTATCTTGCGGGTCAGGCGGGCTGGTGCGTGGCCGAAGTGGGTCGTCAGCCGTGGGTAATACAGAATCTGATGCCCACGTCGATAGCCGCATCGCAGATAGGCAGCGGAGCCGTAATAACGACATTCTTCATCTTCCTTGCGCTTTTCTCGGTGCTGCTGGCGGCGGAACTGCGCATAATGTTCAAACAAATAAGCATCGGACCCGATAAAGAATAAAGCGCTATGGATACATTGATGATTTTACAACACTACTGGTGGTTTATAATATCGCTGCTCGGAGCATTGCTCGTATTTCTGCTCTTCGTGCAGGGCGGACAGGGGCTGCTCTATACGATAGGACGCACACCCGCAGAACGGGACATTCTGGTCAATGCCCTCGGGCGCAAATGGGAGTTCACGTTCACGACTTTGGTGACGTTCGGAGGTGCATTCTTCGCTTCTTTCCCGCTCTTTTATTCGACGAGTTTCGGCGGAGCCTTCTATGTATGGATGTTGATATTGCTGGTGTTCGTCATTCAGGCTGTGGCTTACGAATACCGCCGCAAACCCGGCAATCTGCTCGGAGAGAAGACCTACGAATGGTTTTTGATGATAAACGGCGTTGCCGGAGCTTTGTTGTTGGGCACGGCAGTCGGCACTCTCTTTACGGGGGCCGAATTTACGGTAGACCGGCTCAATATAGCCGATGCTGGCGGCAACACAACGATTTCGCAATGGGCGACTCCGTGGCACGGACTCGAAGCCCTGCTCGACTACCGCAACGTGGCTCTCGGACTGGCCGTATTGTTTCTGTCGCGGGTATTGGCTCTGCACTATTTCCTCAATACGGTCGAGGATGGAGTACTTCGTGAACGGGCACGCAAACGTTCGCTGTGTGCGGCTGTTCCGTTCCTTGTATTCTTTCTCACGTTTGCAGTCAGTCTGTTGTTTGCGACGGGATACGCTTACGATCCTGCGAGCGGCGCCGTATCGGCCGAGGAGTACAAATATCTGCACAACATAATGCAGATGCCGGCGGTAACGGCATTGCTGCTGGCGGGTGTAGTACTGGTGCTTTACGGCATATTTGCAGGCGGGGTTCGCGGAAGCCGTTCGGCGATATGGTTCAGCGGCTGCGGCACGGTTCTGACGGTATTGTCGCTGCTGTTGTTTGCGGGTTGGAACTGCACATGCTACTATCCTTCGCTTGCGGATATGCAATCGTCGCTGAACATTGCCAATTCATCGTCGAGTCGATTCACTCTTACGGCGATGAGCATTGTTTCGGTACTGATTCCGTTCGTATTCGGATACATTTGGTATGCGTGGAGGGCGCTCACCCGCACTCCGATTACTGCCGAGGAGATAAAAAACGACGAACACGCGTATTGATTACGAAATAAACGATTATCTTTGCAGCGTAATTGCGGTGTCATGAAGCTGCAAACGGCCTTGTAGTTCAAGGGATAGAACGAGAGTTTCCTAAACTCTAAATTCGCGTTCGAGTCG
>JAFLRS010000076.1 GCA_022511355.1 Alistipes sp. | reverse complement strand
AACCAAGAATGACAGGACCAGAATCTGTAGTGTTACCATTACACCATAGCCCAATTTAGTTTGCGCCCCCAAGGTTCCCCCCGAAAGGCGTTGCAAATGTAGAAACTTATTTCCGATTTGCAAAATATTTTGAACAAAAAATATTAACTTTGTGCAGCAAAAACACGAAACCTCTTAAAATTTGTTTCTTATGAATATCAAAATTCGACTTACCCTCATGAATTTCCTTCAATATGCCATATGGGGGTCGTATCTTACTTCAATGGGCTCATATCTCATGAACGTCGGTCTCGCTCCCCGCATCGGCCTCTTCTACGCCATGCAAGGCATCGTCTCCCTCTTCATGCCCGCACTCATCGGAATCCTCGCCGACCGCTGGATTCAAGCACAACGTCTGCTCGGATTCTGCCACCTCATAGCCGCCTTATTCATGTGCAGCGCAGGTTACTACGCACTTACCGCCGGCACCAACGTCGCATTCGGAACCCTCTTCCTGCTCTATGCACTCTCCGTCGCATTCTATATGCCTACCATCGCCCTCTCCAACTCCGTCGCATACAGCGCTCTCGAAGGCGCAGGTCTCGACACCGTAAAGGCTTTCCCGCCTATCAGAGTATGGGGCACCGTGGGATTTATCTGCTCAATGCTCCTCTGCGACGCAGCAGGATTCCAAACAACATATAAGCAATTCTTCCAATGCGCACTCCTCGGTCTGCTCCTCGGTTGCTACGCATTCTCGCTGCCACAATGCCCCACCAACCTCTCCTCGGAACGCAAAACACTCGTCGATGCCCTCGGACTCAAAGCCTTCGCCCTCTTCAAACAGAAAAAAATGGCCATATTCTTCATCTTCTCGATGCTCCTCGGCGTATCGCTCCAAATTACCAACGGCTTCGCCAATCCGTTCATCACCTCCTTCCGAAATATCCCCGAATACGCTTCTACATTCGGTGCCAATCACGCAAATGCCCTCATTTCACTCTCTCAAGTATCAGAAACACTCTGCATACTACTTATACCCTTCTGCCTCAAACGCTTCGGCATCAAAAACGTAATGCTTATGTCAATGACCGCATGGGTACTACGATTCGGATTCTTCGGACTCGGAAACCCCGGCAGCGGAGTCTGGATGTTCATCCTCTCGATGATCGTCTACGGCGTCGCCTTCGACTTCTTCAACGTCTCAGGCTCTCTCTTCGTCAATCAGGAAACCGATACCTCCATCCGCTCAAGCGCGCAAGGTCTCTTTATGATTATGACTAACGGCATCGGCGCAACAATAGGAACCCTCGGCGCACAAGCCGTAGTGAACAAACTCGTAATATCTCAACCCGACCCCATCGCCATGACTCACGGATGGTCCTCGTCGTGGCTCATATTCGCAGGTTACGCTCTGGTTGTCGCCGTACTCTTCGCTATAATATTCAAGTACAAACACAACCCGCAAGCAATCGCAAAATAACAAACCAAATTAAAAAGGAGGTTCAATGAACCTCCTTTTTAATTCAACCTTCTTTATTCTACCTTCTTTATCAAAATCTTATACTCCCACGGAGCAAAATAGGTGTCGATATGCGGCGGAAGTTCATAATGACTGCCGTTAAGCGCATCGGTATATGAACCCGCATAAATGCCCGTATCGAAATCGGCCTGAATAGTATATGGCGAAAGATTCAACAAACACAATACCCTGTTGTCCCCCTTCGTGCGGACAAAAGACAACATACAGTCCTCCGCATTATTGTGAATCTCCACGAAATCGCCGCCCTCGGCGCCCGACCACAAAGCCGCATTGTCGTGTCGCAAATCGGCCAGACGATGATACAAATCGGTAAAAGCATTGGGCGTAATGTCGGGCATGGGGTCGCGGTCGAAAAACGCAAAACGGTGGTCATAACCGAACTCCTGACCCGTATAGACCAGAGGAACACCCGACGGCAGCAAATATGTAAACACAGCCATGGCATCGGCAGCATCGCCCAACCGTTCGAATTCGGAGCCGTTCCATGAATTTTCGTCATGATTCGACGTGAAAAGCAAACGCAAAGGACTCGACGGCAAAACCCCGTACTCATCATACAAATAACGGCGAACCGCATCTATTCGGCATCGCGAACGCGCGACATCGCACAACAAATGATGAAGCCGCCATCCGTAACAAACATCGAATCCGTTCTCGAAAAATTCGGGACCCTCAGCCTCGGCAAGCATGAACAACGACGGCTTAATCTTGCGCAGCTCGTCCGTGACATAACGCCAGAACTCCACCGGCACAAGCATCGCCATATCGCATCGGAATCCGTCTACACCGTGTTCCGTAACCCAAAAACGCATCGACTCCAACTCCCCGTCCCACACCGCACGATTGCCATAATTCAACTTGGCGGTGTCGGTCCAGTCGAACGGCGCAACAGGCGTTCCGTCCGCATTGCGTTCGTACCAGTCGGCAGGCTTCTCTTCGAGCCATCGTGCATCCCGCGCAGTATGATTCGCTACCCAGTCAAGTATCACCCGCATCCCCAACGAATGCGCCCGCGCAACAAATCCATCGAAATCGGCCATGGTTCCGAATTCGGGATTGATTGCGCAATAGTCGCGCACCGAATAATACGAACCCAAACTGCCCTTGCGTTCGGCCTCACCTATCGGATATGGCGGCATTATCCATATAATGTCGATACCCGCATGACGCAACGTATCGAGATGACTCGCAGCCGCCGCAAAATTGCCCTCGGGCGTAAGCTGACGCACATTCAGTTCGTAAATGACGGAGGCTCCGCACGGACGCAACGAATTGTTATCTGCACTCATAATATGATTATCTATCAATGCGGAAAGGGGTGCAACAACCCCTTTCCGACATTAGTATGACATGTGAAAACAGGCAACCGCGCCGTACTATGCCCACAGATTGCGGGGATATACTCCCTGCTCGATGAGCTGCTCGATTTTGGCAACCAGCGCGGGTTTGTCCTCCTTGTAGGTCACCCCGAACCACAAAGCCGTAGTACTCAACACCTTAAGCTTGGCTATGCCGTTGCCCGTAAGGTGATTAACCATCAAAGGAATGAAAAACTCGGCCTTGAGATTGTCCTTGTTAGCCTCGAGGAATCCCTTGAAATACTCCTTCGAATAGCCGAAGAAATCGGGCGTGAATCCGAAAAGATTCATCGATACCGGCGTGTCCTCGGCAAGTTCCTCGTCGAGACCCTCGTCATGGAATACGATGCGGCCGTCGGCAATGCGCTCGATCTGCGTGCGCTCAACCATTCCCGTCAGGAAACCATCGCCGTCCAACGTGCAGACTCCGCGAGATACCGTTCCGTTCTCGGACAAAGTCTTGTTCACCTCGTAACCCACCATGCAGTAGTGATTCTCCGAACCCGCAAGTCCGCTCAAATACTCGCCGATAACCTTATAGGCATTCTCACCGTAAAAATCATCGGCATTGATAACCGCAAACGGCTCGTGAACCGCATCGGCCGCCATCATCACGGCATGATTCGTACCCCACGGCTTCACACGTCCCTCGGGAACCGTGAAACCTTCGGGCAGATAGTCCAACTCCTGATAAACATAATCCACCGCAATACGGCCGCCGAAACGCTCGGCATTGAACATCTTCTTAAAATCGTCGGCAAACGAATGGCGAATAACAAACACCACCTTGCCGAAACCGGCACGAATGGCATCGTAAATCGAATAGTCGATAATCGCCTCGCCGTTGGGACCTACTCCGTCCATCTGTTTGAGTGAACCGTAGCGGGAACCCATTCCGGCTGCCAGTACCAATAACGTAGGTTTTGTCATAGTATAAGTAGTTTTTTCAGGTTAATTTTTATTTTCCGTTACGCAAATATATATCTTTTTGGCGACTTTTACAATCTTGTCGCATATTTTTTTCATATCTTTGCATCAACTATGGGCAAACTCAAAAATATATCGGCAAAAGCCGGAAGTATGTTCAGAAAACATCGCTTCTCGATGCACAACGTGGAATCGGATTACGAAGAGTGGCACGTCATACTCTCGCCGATGGGAGCCGTCGCAGGTCTCGTCGCAGTGGTAATGCTGCTGTTCGCCTTAATCCTCGCTCTGCTCGCATACACCCCGGTCACCGACCTCCTGCCGGGATACAAAACCGAAGCCATGCGCTCGCGCGAATTCATGATGCAAAACATTATGAAAGTCGATTCGCTCGAACACATCATGAACGACATGATGGCATACAACGAAAATATAGCCATACTCGTCGGAGGACGAACTCCCGCAGTCAAAACCACCATCGCCTCGGATTCGACCTACCGAACAAAAGGCATAGTACCTCCCTCGCCGCAAGATTCCCTGCTCAGAGCCCAAATGCTCGGCGATACTCCCTACAATCTGCAAAATACCGTCAAGGTGCAGCAACGCGAAAAATCGGAACTCTCCATGCCCGCCGACGGCATAGTCACCGAACACTTCGATATGCGCAACAATATCTACGGAGTCAGACTCGCAACAGCCCCGCTCGCACAAGTCACGGCAACCGCCGACGGCACCGTAATGTCCGTCCTCTGGACCCCCGACAAAGGCAACGTCGTACAGATTCAACACCCCGACGGACTCGTATCGGCATACGTTAATCTTAATCAGGTACTCGTTACCCCGGGACAGGTGGTAAGAAACTCCGAAGTCATAGGCTACACCGCCGATGAAGCCGACCGTATGTTCGAATTCCAACTCTGGAGCAACGGAACACCCGCCGACCCCGAAAGTTTCATAGTATTTTAACACCATGCCCCAAAAACTCGCCATACTCGGCTCCACAGGCTCCATAGGCGTGCAGACTCTCGACATCGTCCGCAGTCACCCCGAACAGTTCGAAGTCGTGACGCTCACCGCTCACCGCAACTGGCAACTGCTCGCACAACAAGCCCGAGAGTTCGACGCCGACTCGGCAGTAATAGCCGATGAATCGCTCTACCCGCAACTCAAAGAGGCTCTCGCCCACACCGACATCAAAGTCTATGCAGGCAGCGAAGCCGTCGTGCAGGCCGTGGAAAACTCCACCGTCGATACGGTCGTGAACGCTTTGGTGGGATATGCAGGCATGATGCCCACACTCAAAGCCGTACAGCACGGCAAAAAAGTGGCTCTCGCCAACAAAGAAAGCCTCGTGACAGCCGGCGAGCTGATAATGAAAACAGCCCTCGAAAACAACGCCCCGATTCTCCCCGTGGATTCGGAACACTCGGCCATATTCCAGTCGCTCGCGGGCGAATGCTCGCCACTGAAGCGCATAATAATCACCTGCAGCGGCGGTGCATTCCGCAACGTGCCGCGCGAAGAACTCGCTGCAAAAACCGTCGAAGAGGCTTTGCGGCATCCGCAATGGAACATGGGAGCCAAAATAACCGTGGACTCCGCAACCCTCGTAAACAAAGGTTTCGAAGTGATAGAGGCCCGATGGCTATTCGATACGCCCGCCGACCGCATAGATGTGATAATTCATCCGCAATCGATTATCCATTCGCTCGTCGAATTCGAGGACGGAGCCCTCAAAGCGCAACTCGGACTCCCCGATATGCACATACCCATAAGCTACGCCCTCACATACCCCTATCGCGAACCCTTCGATACGACCGCGCGGTTCTCATTCCTCGACCATCCCGAACTCACATTCGAACCGGCCGACAGAGAAAAATTCCCCGCACTCGACATAGCCTACGACTGTCTGCGGCGGGGCGGCTCCGCAGCCTGCACCATGAACGGCGCAAATGACGTGGCAGTAGACGCATTCCTCCGACACCGATGCGCATATCCGCACATCGTCGGAGCCATAGAATACGCCCTCGGCAATGCCGACTTCACGCCCGCACCAGCCGCCGAAGACCTCGCACTCGCCAACCAACAGGCACGACGCCTCGCAACCGAATATCTCCAATCAAAACAAACACAATGGAAACATTCATAAAAATCGTTCAGCTCTTCCTGAGCCTCTCACTCCTCGTGGCCATACACGAATTCGGACACTTCATAGTGGCACGACTCTTCAAAATCAGAGTCGAAAAATTCTACATATTCTTCGACCCCTGGTTCTCGCTCTTCAAATTCAAAAAAGGCGATACCGAATACGGCATCGGATGGGTACCCTTCGGAGGATATGTCAAAATCGCAGGCATGATAGACGAAAGCCTCGATACCGAACAGATGAAACAACCCGCCAAAGAGGACGAATTCCGCTCAAAACCCGCTTGGCAACGATTCCTCGTACTCGTCGCCGGAGTGGCAATGAATGTGCTGCTCGCCCTCGTAATCTACTGCGGCATATCTTACGCATGGGGCAGCACCTACCTCGCCAACGACGACGTGAAGTGGGGCTACACCTTCAACGAAACCGCACACAAAATGGGATTCAGCGACGGCGACAAAATCATCTCCATCGACGGTCGCTCAATCGACAACGCCAACGAAATTCTCAACGCCCTCGTAATATCGGACAGCGACAAACAGGTGACCGTATGCCGCAACGGCAGTCAAGTCGAATTCACCATTCCCTTCGACCTGCTCCTCGATATGCGCAACAACGAACAATATGCAGACCTCTATGCCCCCCGCATTCCGATGTGCGTGGGCGAGGTCGTATCGGAATCGGCAGCCGAAGCCGGACTCCGCAAAGGCGACATAATAACCGCCGTGAACGGAGAAACATCCTACTCGGCTCAAACCATTTTCGAACTCATAGGCCGATGTGCAGGCAACGACGCGCTCCTCACCGTGGAACGCCCCGATTCGACATTCACACTCACCGCACACGTAAACGACGAAGGCAAAATAGGCTTCCTCGTGGACTCCGCTCTGCCTCTGCGTACACAAAAATACACGCTGCTGCAATCGATTCCCGCCGGAGCCAAACTCACCGGCAGAGTCATCTCCAACTACTGGCAGCAACTCAAAATGATAGCCAAACCCAAAACTCAAATGTACAAAAGCCTCGGCGGTTTTATCGCCATAGGCAACATATTCCCCTCCGAATGGAACTGGCAGCAATTCTGGTATCTCACGGGATTCTTCTCGATAATACTCGCCATAATGAATCTGCTCCCCATACCCGGACTCGACGGCGGACACGCTCTGTTCACGTTGTGGGAAATGATAACACGACGCAAACCCAGCGACAAATTCCTCGAAATCGCTCAATACATAGGCGTGGCTATCATCCTGCTGTTGCTGCTCTACGCCAACGGCAACGACATATACCGATTCTTTATAAAATAGTGACTCAGCAGCTATGGCAAAGGTCAAAAAAGCATACTTCTGCAAAAACTGCGGCTTCGAAGCACCCAAATGGCTCGGCAAATGCCCCGCCTGCGGAGAATGGAACTCCTTTACGGAGGAAATCATAGCCAAGGAGAGCGGCTCGATACCCGCCGCCGTCGCAAATGTCCCCGCAGCCAAACCACAACGCGTAAGCGAAATCCAACAGAGCGACCGCAAACGCATCGACCTCGGAAACGCCGAACTCAACAGAGTCCTCGGCGGCGGTCTCGTGCCCGGCTCGCTCATCCTCCTCGGAGGAGAACCCGGAATAGGCAAATCGACCCTCTCGCTGCAAATAGCTCTCGCTCCCAACGGACTCAAAACCCTATACGTGTCGGGCGAAGAGTCGGCCGAACAAATCAAACTGCGAGCCTCACGAATAGGCATCGCCAACGAAGATTGCATAGTCTACACCGAAACCCTGCTCGAAAATATCGTCGCCCAAATCGACGAACAGCAGCCCGACATCGTAATAATCGACTCGATTCAGACCATCTACACCGAACTCATAGAGTCGTCGGCAGGAAGCGTCTCGCAAATACGCGAATGCGCCGCCACACTCCTCAAATATGCCAAAAGCACCGCAACCTCGATATTCATCATAGGACACATAACCAAAGAAGGAAACATCGCAGGACCCAAAATACTCGAACACATAGTAGACGTCGTTCTGCAATTCGAAGGCGACAGCAACAATATATACCGCATTCTGCGCGGTATAAAAAACCGATTCGGCGCTACATTCGAAATCGGCGTCTTCGAAATGCTCGAAAACGGACTCCGAGAAGTGGACAACCCCTCAGCCATACTCCTCACTCACTACGACGAACCCCTCAGCGGTATCTCCGTCGGAGCCTCCGTGGACGGCATCAGACCCTATCTGATAGAAGTGCAGGCCCTCGTAAGCAACGCCGCATACGGTACGCCGCAAAGAAATGCCACAGGATACGACAACCGCAGAATGAATATGCTTCTGGCCGTACTCGAAAAACGCGTCGGCATGAAAATGTTTTCCAAAGACGTATTCCTTAACTTCGCCGGCGGTTTCCGCGTCTCCGATACGGGACTCGACCTCGCAATAGCCGCCGCCGTAATATCTTCATACTTCGACCGACCCATTAACGAAGGCATCTGCTGCGCCGGCGAAATAGGACTCTCCGGCGAAGTGAGACCCGCGCCCAAAAACGAACAGCGAATAGCCGAAGCCGCACGACTCGGATTCAAAAAAATTATAGTGTCGGCTTATCTGCCCAAACCGCCCAAAGACGTCAAAGGCATAGAAGTGGTACGCATAAGCTCCGCCGCACAACTGCCGAAAGCGTTATTCACAGAATAAATATAACATCGAATCCGGCAACCGTACATCGAGAAATATTTTTTTCACATTTATATTCCCTCACTCTGGAAAAGTGAGGGAATATATTTCTTTCCTTTATATTTACATTCCCTCCCCTCTCCCCTCCCTTTGGCAAAGGGAGGGGCATCATGG
>JAFLRS010000075.1 GCA_022511355.1 Alistipes sp. | reverse complement strand
TGCCCTTGTGCATACGCAGACCGTCGATGATGCAGGCGTGAGCCTCGGCATCGTAAACCACCACGTCGCGCGGAGTGAGAAGGCAGTCGATAATCGACACCATACCCTGATAACCGTAGTTGAGCAGGAATGCATCCTCCTTGCCTACGAATTCGGCCAGTTCGCGTTCGAGCTGTTCGTGGTACTTGGTCTGACCGCTCATCATGCGGGCACCCATCGGAGCCGCCATACCGAACTCGGCAGCACCGAGAGCGTCGGCCTTGCGGACCTCGGGATGGTTGGCCAGTCCGAGGTAGTTGTTCAGACTCCAGTTGAGCATCATCTTGCCGCGAAAACGCATATGAGGGCCGATTTCACCTTCAAGCTTGGGGAAAGCGAAATAGCCGTGAACGCGCTGCATATACTGTCCGATAGGACCGCCCGCGTTCCTTTCCAATCTTGCGAAAATATCTGTCATAATTTTTATAAGTAGTTTTTCACTTTCGATGCCAAAGATATGAAAAATTCGGACAACAAGATTCGGTATTTATACTTAATATTCGAAAAAACGCATCATGCCGCCGAACATTCGATGCCCGCCGCCGCTACAAGCGACGCAATAGCTTCCAACTCCTCGCGCGGAACCTTCTCCAACGCGGAATACGGCGCGGGACGGTCCAGCGAATAGACCATAACCTTCTGAGGACGCAGACGCTTCACAATCCCGAGCCACGCCGCAACCTCGCGCTCCGTAGTGTTGTCAACCTTCACTCCGCCGCACTCACCGCGCAGAAACATCGTCTGCAGGATGAAACGGCCGCCGAACCGCTCCAGCTCTTCGACCGTCCGCGCCACACTGAACTCTCCGCACGGAGCATTCATAATGCGGACCGTCTCGTCGAATGCCGAATCCAGCTTCTGAATGTTGTTATCCACGCGCAGCAGCGCACGGAACACATCCTCGCGGTGGAGCTGCGTCGCATTGCTCAACACCGAAACCTTCGCCGAAGGCGACAGCGCATCGCGCAAAGCTATGGTGTCGCCGATTATCGATTCGAAGTCGGGATGCAGCGTGGGTTCGCCGTTTCCGGCAAATGTTATCACGTCGGGAGGCGTGCCGTCGGCCGACATTCGGCGCAGAACCGACTCGAGATGAGCGCGCACATCCTCGCGCGAATTGAACCGACGTTCGGCCGCCGTGCCGCGACGCTCGCCGTTCAAACCGCATTCGCAATAGATGCAGTCGAAACTGCAAATCTTGGCACGCACGGGCAACAAATTGATTCCCAACGACAATCCGAGACGGCGCGACTGCACCGGACCGAATATTATATCTTCAAACAGAGCTGTCATATCATCGCTTTTTCGACGCAAAGATAGCAAAAATTCACATACTCAAACAGATAATCGTTTCATTATGCCCGATGTCGAAAACTTGTGAATAACTTAACCTCTGCAGACGGCGAAGTAGACGAAAAAACCGGCAACTTTGCGATGTCGGTTCCGCCGATTTTACACCAAGGGTTCTCCCCGAACAGCACACATCCTTCATCACCGAGAAGCAGCCGTCGTCCGCAGGGCGATGCAGCCGAAAATCGTCGCTGTCGGAGAGGTTTCATCGCCCCGAATAAAATCGGAAATGCCGGCACCGCTTATGCAAAAAACTATAAAACAACAATATACGATTTATATCTATGGTAAAGAAAAAACCCGAAGGACTGCAAACCGTAACCTATGAAGATGCAGTAGCCGCTACACGCGAGTATTTCGGAGGCGACGACCTCGCCGCAACCGTATGGGTAACCAAATACGCCCTCAAAGACTCGTTCGGCAACATCTACGAGAAAACCCCCGACCAAATGCATCACCGCATAGCCGCCGAACTCGAACGCATCGAAAAACACTATGCCAATCCGCTCTCGGAACAGGAAATCTTCGACCTGCTCGACCACTTCCGTTATGTGATTCCGCAGGGAGGACCCATGACCGGCATAGGCAACAATATGCAGGTGGCTTCGCTCTCGAACTGCTTCGTCATAGGCCACAAAAACCCCGCAGACTCCTACGGCGGCATTTTCCGTATGGACGAAGAACAGGTGCAGCTCATGAAACGGCGCGGCGGCGTGGGTCACGACCTCTCGCACATCCGACCCACCGGCAGCCCCGTCCTCAACTCGGCTCTCACTTCGACCGGCATCGTCCCCTTCATGGAACGCTACTCCAACTCCACGCGCGAAGTGGCTCAGGACGGACGGCGAGGTGCCCTCATGCTTACGCTCGCTATCAAACATCCCGATGCCGAGCGCTTCATCGATGCCAAAATGGATACGGGCAAAGTTACGGGTGCCAACGTGTCGATTAAGGTCGATGACGAATTCATGCGCGCAGCAATCGAAGGACGAACCTATCGTCAGCAGTTCCCCGTCAATGCCCGCAATCCCAAATATGCCATAGATATAGATGCAAAAAAATTGTGGGACAAAATTATACACAACGCATGGAAGTCGGCCGAACCCGGAGTCCTCTTCTGGGACACCGTACTGCGCGAAAGCGTGCCCGACTGCTATGCCGACCAAGGCTTCACCACCGTGTCCACCAATCCGTGCGGCGAGATTCCGCTCTGCCCCTACGATTCGTGCCGTCTGCTCGCCATCAACCTCTACAGCTATGTCGAGAATCCCTTTACCCCAGAAGCCTCGTTCAATTTCGACAAGTTCAAAGACCACGTCCACAAAGCCATGCGTCTGATGGACGACATAATCGACCTCGAACTCGAAAAAGTCGCACTCATCGTGGACAAAATCGTCGCCGACCCCGAAGATGACGACATCCGACGCGTCGAACACGACCTGTGGTGCAAAATCCGCAAAATGGCACTCAAAGGTCGACGCACCGGCCTCGGCATAACCGCCGAAGGCGATATGCTCGCCGCTCTCGGTCTGCGCTACGGCTCGCCCGAAGCTATCGACTTCACCGTGACCGTTCACAAAACACTCGCCGTGGAGGCTTACCGCTCCTCGGTGAATATGGCCGAAGAACGCGGTCCTTTCGAAATATACGATGCCGCCAAAGAGGCCGGAAACCCCATGATAGAACGCATCAAAGAGGCCGACCCCGAACTCTATGAAAGAATGGTCAAGGTAGGACGACGCAACATCGCCATGCTCACCATCGCCCCCACAGGCACCACTTCGCTCATGTCGCAGACCACCTCGGGCATCGAACCCGTATTCCGACCCGTATACAAGCGTCGCCGCAAAATCAACCCCTCCGACAAGGATCTGCACGTCGATTTTACCGACGAAACAGGCGAAAAATTCCAGGAATACAACGTATTCCACCACAAATTCGTGGAGTGGGCGAAGATTGCGGGACACGACATATCGAAGCTCGAAACCATTCGCGACGAAGAACTCCGGCAACTCGTCGCCTCATCGCCCTATCATCAGGCCACGGCCAACGACATCGACTGGGTCGCAAAAGTCAAAATGCAGGGCGCAATTCAGAAGTGGGTCGATCACTCCATATCGGTGACCGTAAACCTCCCCAACAACGTCTCGGAACAACTCGTGGCAGAGGTATACCGCACCGCCTGGGAGTGCGGATGCAAAGGCGTCACCGTATATCGCGACGGCTGTCGTGAAGGCGTTCTGCTCGACAACAAAAGCAAAACAGCCAAAAAATGCGAAGAGGCTACCGGCGAAAACAAACGGCCGCAGTCGCTACGCGCCGACATCATCCGATTCAAGAACGGAACCGAAGACTGGATTGCCTTCGTCGGCCTTCAGAACGGACGCCCATACGAAATATTTACCGGTAAAATCGAGGAGGATGCCATGTATGTCCCCCGCAAAATTACCAAAGGCAATATCGTGAAGGTACGCGAAGCCGACGGCACCAAACGTTACGACTTCCAGTACACCGACCGCTACGGCTACACCAATACCATCGGCGGCATCTCGCGTCTGTTCGACGAGGAGTTCTGGAACTATGCAAAACTCATCTCGGGAGTGCTGCGTCACGGTATGCCTCTCGAAAAAGTGGTGTCCCTTATCGACGGGCTACACCTCGACAGCGAAACCATCAATACGTGGAAAACAGGCGTACAGCGTGCGCTGAAGCAATACATCGCCGACGGCACGAAGTCCAAAGGCAAATGTCCGCAGTGCGGTCAGGAGAATATGGCATATCAGAACGGATGCCTCACCTGTATGTCGTGCGGATACTCCAAGTGCGGCTGATTTTCCTTGAGTCGGCGCAATCCGAACATCAACTCAAAGCCGATGCGCGAAGAGCGACGCCGAAAGGCGCCGCTCTTTTTCACAATCGGGTATCTCCGCGGAACTACTTCCCGCCGAGAACTATTTTCGCCGACTTGAGTCCTGCCGACTCCGCCTTAAGCGTAATCTTGCCTGCTCCGGTGCGACGTATCACCACCGAACAAAGACCGTTCAGAGCCGGAAGCTCGGTCGAATAGAACGGAATATGCGAGGTCGGGTCTCCGGCGTCGCAAGCCACAATCTTTCCGTGACCCGAAATGCCGAACGACAGAAGATTGCAGGCATCGGGCACCATCATGCCGTTCTTGTCGGCAATCTCCACGCGAACATATATAAGGTCGTCACCCGCATAATCCTCGCTCAGTCGGAGCTGTGCGGCCTTGCCCGTCGTCTGCACGCAATCGCGCGCCCACTCCTTGCCGTCCTTGTAGGCGACCACCTCGACCTTGCCGGGTTCGTATACGGCATCGTCCCAGCGCAGACGGTATTCGAATTCGCCCTTTGTCTTCAGACCCTGCGACTTACCGTTGATGAACAGCTCGGCACTGTCGCCCGAAGTGTAAACGTGTACGGGCGTAACCTCGCCGACGCGATTCGCCCAATTCCAGTGCGGCAGAATATGAGCCATGGGAAGTTCGGCATTCCAGCGCGACTGATAGAGATAGAACCGGTCTTTGGGGAAGCCAGCAAGGTCGATTATTCCGAAATAGGAACTGCGTGCCGGCGGCGGCGTTTTCGACTGCTCTTTCAGTGCGGCTTCGGCACGCGCCTTCTCCTCGGGATCCTGGAAGTTGGTCAGAATCGACCAGTCCACATTATAGGGAGTGGGTTCGCCCAGATAGTCGATGCCGGTCCATACATACTCGCCGGCCACGAACGGAGCCTGATCCTCGTAAGCCCATTCGTAATCGGGCTTCGAGGCCCAACCCGGAGCATAAAGGTCATAGGAGCTGACCTGGAAAGGCGCGCCGTCGACCCATCCCTTGCTCTTGTCGTCCGACACGGGGAAGAGGTAATATCCGCGCGTGGATATGCACGATGCCGTCTCGCTGCCCAAAACCGGCTGAAGCGGATACGACTCGCGGAAAGCCTGATACAAATGCGGCTTGTAATTGAAGCCGTAAACGTCGTGAGTGGAGTGATAGGGAGTCGCCCATGCGTCGCGGTTGTTGTTGCCGGCCGTAACAAGACGGGTCGGGTCCTCGCGATGACATATCTCGGTCAGAGTAAGCGGCACCCACCAATTTTCGCGTTTGCCCTGCTCCTCGCATTCGTTGCCGATGCTCCACAGTATCACCGACGGATGATTGCGGTCGCGGTGAATGAGCGCAACAAGGTCCTTTTCGGCCCACTTGTCGAACAATTTGGCATAGCCGTTCGGTTTTTTGGCGATAATCCACGTATCGGTCAGCTCGTCCATAACCACGAATCCCATACGGTCGCAAAGGTCGAGAAGCTCCGGTGCGGGAGGATTGTGCGACGTGCGAATGGAGTTGCAACCCATATCCTTGAGCAGCTGCAAACGGCGAACCCACGCCGTAGTGTTCCATACGGCACCCAAAGCACCCGAATCATGATGCAGACAGACTCCCTTCAGGAAGGTCTTCTCGCCGTTGAGATAGAATCCGTCGGCACGGAACTCGGCCTTGCGGACTCCGAACGGCGTCGTATACACCGATTCGCGTCCGTCGGCAAGACTCACCACCGTGCGGGCGGTATAGAGCTTCGGATTCTCTATCGACCACAACTCCACACCCTCGAGGTTGAAATTCTGCACCAAAACCGTTCCGTCGGCGACAGTACCATTGTCGGAAGTCTCGGCCAAAACACGGCCGCCGTCGAGAATCTGCGTGGTGACCGTCCCCGCATAAGGCTCCAAATGACTCTCCAGCGTAATCCGAAGCGTAACTTCAGCTCCGTCCGCTCCCGCAGGCTCGGCCGTAATGAAGGTGCCCCAGTGTCCCACCGACACGGGATTCTCCTTCACAAGCCACACGTTGCGGTATATTCCGCCGCCCGGATACCAACGCGAAGAGTTCTCGGGATTGTCGAGCGTAATCGCAACCTCGTTGTCTCCCGCCTTCAGGAAATCGGTGAGGTCCGCGCGGAACGACGCATAACCGTAAGGCCACTCCGTCACAAACTCCCCGTTGCAGAATACTTTGGCGTTCGACATCGCACCGTCTACATCCAGCAGAAAGCGCGTACCGTCATTACGTTCGGCCGGACTCACATCCAAATGCTTCGTGTAACGCGCCGAACCCCACCACTGAAGTTTGCCCGTCTCGCCCGGATAAACCTGTTCGAAAGCTCCATCCACACCCCAGTCATGAGGCAGGTCCAACAGACGCGAAACTCCGTCTTTCTCAAATGTCCAACCGCTGTTGAAATCCGTGCGGCCGGACGACTGTGCCGAAGCGGAAGCCGCCAAAGCTCCCAGCAAAATGGCAGTCAGAATCTTTTTCATGCTCATAATTTCTGTTTTAATACGCAACGGCAGCCGAACTGCTCCGATTGCCGACTTTTACAAATATAATCATTTTTTTTCATTCGTAAAAAGTGCGGGAGATTTTTCTTTTTGAGAAAAACCTCCCGCACCTGTCATCGGCTCGCGACGCTACCCCATTATATACTTTCCGATGCGGGGTATGCGCTGCAACGCCACCGAAACCGCAGCCACACATACAAAGGAACATACCGACGAAGCCAGAATCTCCACCGGAGCCGTCCAGAAGCCCAACAGACCCGCATCGCCGACACCCAGCAGCCCGCGGAAGAATCCGCACACGGGAGCCAATATCAGCAAATGGCACAGATACATACCGTAACTCGCCTTCGAAACGGGAACCGCCACCCTGTCGTAAAAACGACACGAACAACCGATTTTGCGCAACACTATCAGCCATGCCACCGTCATGAGAGCCACGCCCGCCGTATCGTTGCACCATGTGGTCTCCCACCACACAGCCTTGCCGACAAGACCCTCCGCCGGAAACAAACCTCCGTCCGATGCGAACACCCGACGCAAAAATCCGCCGAACGACACCGCAAAACCGACCGCATACAACGGAACGGCTATCGCAAGACTCTTCGCCCACGACATCTCACCCGCGAATCTGCGCAGATACAACCCCAGCAGCATATAACCTATAAATCCGCTGAAGTAGTAGAACAAACCGTAAGCATTCCAGCTCGCCTCGCCCCACAACGGCCACAAAGCCTGACGCGGAAGACCCGACGGACCGTAAATCACCTCGGGAACACCGCCCATCCAGTCGCGAATCAACGGAATCAGGGTCGTAAAAAGCCATATCCCTATATAAATCTGCAATTCGCGTTTGCCTGCCCTCTCGGCCCACGGCGAAAGCAAAGGCATCAGCAAATACAACCCCGCCAGCATATATACATACCACAGATGTCCGGCCGAATAGTTGAAATTGAATATCAAATCCCTGAAATTCTGCACCGGCTCACCCCATACAAATGCGTATATCACCGTCCACAGCACGAACGGAACAAGTATGCGGACAGCTCTGCGGCGGAAAAATTCACCCGCCGAATATCGCAGCGGAAATTGCAGATAGGCCGAAATAACTACGAAAATCGGTACGCACGCCCTCACCAACGAATCGAAAAAAGAGGCCCAAAAAGCATCAGCGCGCGTAAGAATAAGCGCACCTTCGCCGCCCAAATAGAAAGGTTCGGTGCTGTGTACGACCATCACCATAAAACAAGCGATAATGCGTGCCCAATCGAGCCACACCTCGCGTTTCGATGTCTCAATAATATTTTCCATTACATATCTCGTTTTACCGCAAAATAAACAAAAATCCGGCGGATAAAATTTGACATATGTCAAAAAGCATCCTTATGCCCGTATTCTGCTCAAGGTCGATTGGTCCATGCCCAAATAGGAGGCGATATCGCCCAGCGAAGCACGCTTGCAAATCTCGGGAAACTGCATTCGGAACCGCTCGTAGCGGGCTTCGGCCGTGAGAGTTAGACGCTCTTTGTGCGACTGATGCAGACGGCGATATTCGTTCTGATGTATAAGGCGGCCCCAATTGCACAACTCCAGATTCCCGCGGAACAGCCGCTCCAACTCCGTTACGGGAATCCGCCAGCCATCTACAGCCTCCGCCGCCTGCGCATACTCCTGACTCGGACGGCCATAGTACAACTCGTCCATGCTGAACACCAAATGACCCTCCACCGAGAATGAAGTGACAGTCTCGCGGCCATCCTCGAGCCAGTAGTGACGCACGAATCCCCGCTCCACAAGCCACACATAACGACAATAGACATCGCTCTCGAGAATCATCTCTTTCCTGCGGAAATGACACTCCTCCAAATGACCGCCCAGCAATGACGCACTCGCATCGCTTATCGGACATACCTCGCGCATCTTCCGCAAAAACAGACTTCTCTCAAATTCTATCATCTCACTCCCGATCCCCGTCTTGTGCAAAGATCTTTGTAAAAATACGCCTTTTATCCTTAACCGCCAAATCGGAAACAAAAAACCGGTTGGGATGACAAGGGAGGGTTTGTGCTTCGCTCAAGATGACACGAGGGTGGTTCGTTT
>JAFLRS010000074.1 GCA_022511355.1 Alistipes sp. | reverse complement strand
CCGCCGACTATGTATTTGTGATGCGATGTAACCTCGTCGGTTTCGGGTTGATAGCCGTATCCTGCATAGAGCTTTCCGAACTGTCCCTGACGCATATTGGGATGCGTTACGATGTTTATGGCCTTGTAGCCTTCGCCGTCGTCCATTCCCGAGAATTCGGCCTGGTCGCTGAGTTTGTTGTATACCTCGATACGGTCTACGGCCTGTGCGGGCAGCGATTTGATGGCCGTGCTTACATCCTCGCCGAAAAACTCCTTGCCGTCCACGAATACCTTCTTCACGGTTTCGCCCTGAGCTTCGACTTCGCCGTTGTTGATTGTAATACCGGGCATCTTTTTAAGAAGTCCCTCTACATCGGCATCGTTGGCCACCTTGAATGCACCTGCATTGTAGCTCAATGTATCGCCGTCCTGCGAGGTTCTGAGTGCTTTTACCTCCTTTACCACCGTATCGATGCGGGTTGCGCTTTCGGTAAGCTCCCATTTGCCCAAATCGCGCGACGCTGCGTTCACCTTGAACGAGGTTTCGAAATCGGAATAGCCGAGAAACGAAACCACAGCCTTGTATTCGCCGTATGCGAGCGACGGAATCTCGACCTTTCCGCCGTATCCCGAAGTGTAATATCGTTTGTTGTCGGGGTCGGCAGCTGCCGCAACTTCAACAACGGCTCCCTGCACTCCCTGCTTTGTCTCGGCGTCGATGACCGCAACCGTAATCTTGCCTTTCTGCTGGGCGGCGACGCTGCCGCAACAGAAAAGCATCATCATGATAAAGAGTAATTTTCTCATATAAATTTATAGTAATACAAACCTTCTGCTTCAGAATTTCTCCGCAAAAGTAATAAATAGGCGGCCTCGAGTCACCTGCAGCGGGGTAAAATGACTTAAACAGAGGGGTGAATCGACTTTTTTCAGGGTTGAACCGCCGTCATCCAACGCTTGAATTCGGGTACGCGCGCCTTCGACACCACTATGCGTTCGGGGGTCTCCTGCGTGAGGTTTATGGCCAAACGGCTTCCGAACCACACCGAAATATCCTTCACCGCACGTCTGGCGATGATGAACTGACGGTTCGCGCGAAAGAATTCATATTCGGGCAGCTGCTCCTGCAATGCCTCGAGAGTTTTGGCGATAGGGTATTTGCCTCCGTCGGCCGTGTGGGCCGTAACCTTTTCGTCGAATGTATAGAAGTAACTGATGTCGCAGGTCCGCAACGGAATTATTTTGTCTTTTATATGTACGAGGAACATATCGCTGCTTTTGTTCTGCGACGCTGCCAATGAGTCTACGCGCGCTTTGTATTCGCTGCGTTCGCCCACCGACAATCTGCGCCATTTGGCGATTGCACGCTCCAAATCCTCGCTCTTGAGCGGCTTCAGCAGATAGTCGATGCTGTTCACCTTGAACGCCTCCAGCGCATAGCTGTCATAGGCGGTTGTAAAGATTATGGGAGCGTCTATCTCCGTAAGTTCGAATATGCGGAACGATTCGCCGTCGGCGATGTGTATATCCATGAATATGAGGTCGGGCATTCCGTTGGCGGCAAGCCACTCCACCGTATCGACTATGCTCTCGGTCACTCCGGCGACAACGGCTTCGGGTTCCGCGGCAGCCAGCATCGATTGCAGATTTCGTGCGGCGGCGGTTTCGTCTTCGACTATCAGTACTCTCATCTTTTGAAGTTTACGTTTTCGGATTTCAGCAGCGGCAGCTGTACGGTGAATCGGTCGGGCGTATCCGTGATTTCGATGTCGCGGCCCGTAATCAGCATATAGCGGCTGCTCAGATTCTTAAGTCCCGTACCGGTGCCCGTGGCAGGTTCCAGCAGCGGATATTTGGGATTGGATACGCACAGCCGGTCATTCTCGACGCGGATGGTTATGCGCATCGGATTGCGGCTTGTGACCGCATTGTGCTTGACGGCATTGTCGATGAGAGGTTGCAGCGACAGCGACGGCAACAGTCGGTTTTTGAACGATTCATCCACTTCGATATCGAAAAATATCTTGTCGGCATAGCGTATTTTGAAAAGATATCCGTAGGCATCGGCAAATGCCAGCTCTTCGCGCAGTGTTACGGCCATATTCTGTCCGTTCTGGAGTATATACCGGAATGTGTAGGACATGGTGTCGATGTAGGTCAAAGCCTTGTCGTTGTCGTTTTCGCGCACAAGCGTAGCCAGCGAATTGAGCGAATTGAAAAAGAAATGGGGGTTTACCTGACTTACGAGCATATCGTAACGCGTGGTCAGATTCTCGCTTTTGAGCCGTTCGTTTTCGACGACCATCGATTGCCTCTGATACACCAGTGTGTATATGAATGCGTACAGAATGGAGACTACCAGCGAAAATGAACACTTCATGATTACGATAGTGTCGAACATCGAGCCTCCGCGGCCGAGGAACAGCGGTCGCAGAACGCCCATGGGACGCTCGACTACCGGTGCCGCGAAATAGAACAGAACGGTGAAAGCCAGACACACGGCCATGCGTTTGGCGAAGCTGCCGAACGATATGTTGGAACCTCTTATCCGCAGCGTCATGACTACAATCATGAGCAGCGACATAAGCAGATAGAATACAATCTGCAAGAGCGATTCCGCGGCATACTTCGGATGCCCGAAAATCTCGCCGTAGTCGATGTCGCGGCCGTTTATGCTCTTTACGTTTATAAGCCGATAGTGTCCGCGTCCGTTCGAAGAGGGGACGGCTTCCGCCTGCACGAGGTCTCCGTCTGTCACGTCGAACATACGCAGACGCCACGGCTGCACATAAATGCTGTCGATGTCGCCGCTGTTGCAGGCTGTCAGATATCCGTAACCGTCCACATTGAGGCGGATGATTCCCGATACTTCGGTAACGGCGATTTCGCCGTTTGCGTCACGCAGTTCGGGTGGCGAGTAGTCGCGTTCGTAGGCTATGAGCGACAGCAGATAGGAGAAATTGACTATCAGACTGATTGCCAGAGCCACGATGCCGTGCGTGGTGAATGAGAAGTAGCTGTCTAACGATTTTTTCATGATGCGGTTATTCTTTCTCCTCGAACCACGAAGCGTAGAGCCTGTAATCGCGAGCCGTGCGTTCGATAATTTCGGAACGTTGTTCGGGGGTCACCTCCTTGATTTTCTTTGCGGGGATGCCGGCATAGAGCGAATTGGGTTCAAGGCGGCTGTTGGCAAGCACGAGGGCGTTGGCGGCGATGATGCAGCCGGTGCCCACCACGGCATTGTCCAGCACCGTGGCACCCATGCCTATAAGACATTTGTCCTCGATGACCGCTCCGTGAATGGTTGCATTGTGGCCTATCGAGACATCGTTGCCGATGTGCGTCTGCGACGGATGTTTCGACATATCGAAAGTCGTATGGATAACCGTTCCGTCCTGAATGTTGGTGCGGTCTCCGATAACTATTTTGTTTACGTCGCCGCGCAAAACGGCATTGTACCATATCGAACAATCTTCGCCTACGGTTACATCGCCTATAAGTACGGCCGTCTCGGCCAAAAACGTCTTCTTGCCGACCTGCGGTTCGTGTCCGCGTACCTTTTTTAGAAGTGCCATATCTCTGTTTTATTGTTTTTCGTTGCTCTTTTGCTGCTCCCACAGAACGTCCATCTCTTCGGGCGTGAGTTCCGCGAAGACCCGTCCGTCGGCCGTCGCCTGCTGCTCCATGCCGTTGAATCGCGTTATGAATTTCTTGTTGGTGCGTTCGAGTGCGAGTTCGGGGTCGATGCCGTAGAGACGGCAGGCGTTTATCAGTGCGAAGAACAGATCTCCGAACTCTCCGGTCAAACGCTCTTTGTCGCCGGAGGCCATTTCGGTCTCCACCTCGCGAACCTCCTCGGCGACTTTCTTCCAGACATCCTCGCGGTGCTTCCAGTCGAATCCGACTCCGGCCGCCTTTTCGCCTATACGGTAAGCCTTTACCATTGCCGGCAGACTGCGGGGGACTCCTCCGAGCGTTCCGCTCTTTCGATTCTTCTTGCGAAGTTTCAAAGCCTCCCAGTTGTGACGCACTTCGTCGGGAGTATCGGCATGAATATCTCCGAATACGTGCGGATGACGATAAATGAGCTTGTCGCATATTCCGTCGGCGACATCGGCAAAGTCGAAAGCCTGCTCCTCGTCGCCGAGTTTGGAGTAGAACACGACGTGCAGAAGCAAATCGCCCAACTCCTCTTTTATGTTGTCCATATTGCGGTCGGCTATTGCGTCGGCCAGTTCGTAAGTCTCCTCTATGGTATTGTTGCGCAGCGATTCGAATGTCTGCTCGCGGTCCCACGGGCATTCCACTCGAAGACGCTCCATTATATCGAGCAGACGCTGCATGGCATCGGTTTTTCGGGTGTTCATATCTGATTTATTTTGTAACGACGATGCAAAGTTAGCTTTTTTCATCCGAAAATGCTATCTTTGTGAAAATCTTGCTCGAATTTAATTGATAAAATCTATGGGAAGAAGCATTTTGACTTTGGCTGCCGTTTTATGGTATTCCGTCGCATCGGCGGTGATACCCATGCCGCGGTCGGTGGAGAAGCACAAAGGTGCATTCGTTGTCACGCCATCGACGACTTTGGTTTACGGCGATGAGTCGTTGCGTCCGCTTGCGGTATATTTTTTAGATTATGTGGCTCTGCGTAGCGTTAATACTGTATCGCCTGACAAAAACTACATCCGTTTCGGAATCGACGATGCGCTCGAAGAGGAGGGTTACCGACTGACGATAGCTCCTGAAGGAATAGAGATTTCGGGCGGCGGATACGGAGGTGTATTCAATGGCATACAGACCCTGTTTCAGCTGTTTCCGAGCGACATCTACACCAAACAGTGTCATCTGCCGGTTACCGTTTCATGCGGCGAAATTTCGGATGCACCGCAGTTCTCCTATCGCGGATTTATGCTGGATGTCGCACGAACATGGAGCGACGCCGATAGAGTAAAACGTTATATAGACCTTATTTCATACCATAAAATCAACAAGTTGCATCTGCATCTTACCGACGATGAAGGGTGGCGTATCGAGATAAAGTCGCATCCCGAGCTTACCCGCATAGGCGCATGGCGCGGAGGTTCGTCTCCGATACGTTCTGTATATGGCAAATGGGGAGAGCGTTACGGCGGTTACTTCACGCAACGCTCGATGCATGAAATCATAGAATATGCAGCTGTAAGAAACATCGAGATAATCCCCGAAATAGATTTGCCGGGCCATAGCCGCACGATTGCGAATATCCACCCCGAAATACTTTGCGACTACACTCCCGATCCGGTGCCGACCGACGGATATGAATACCGTTCGGCATGGTGCGCAGTCAAGGAGGACAACTACGCTTTGCTCGAGGATATTATCGGCGAAATCTGCGAACTTTTTCCGTCGGAGTATGTTCATGTCGGCGGCGATGAGGTGGATATGTCGCAATGGAAACGCTGTCCGCACTGTTCGGATTATGCCGCCGCCAATTGCGACAACGATTTCAGCCGTTTGCAGGAGGTGTTCATGTCGCGCGTGAACGACATTGTAATCCGTCACGGCAAGCGTCCTGCTGTCTGGAACGAGGCCATAAACGGAGGAACGCTTGACTGCGAAAGCCGCGTATACGGATGGGAGAGCGTGAAAGAGTGCCGCAAATCGGCCTCTGCAGGCTATGGCACGATAGTCATGCCGGGGCAGTTCTTCTATATGGATATGCGGCAGAGCAAAAACGAGGACGGCCATACATGGGCCGCCATATTCGATGTCGAGCAGTGCTATTCATTCGATTTCGCAAAGCAGGGCTTTACCGCATCGGAGCTTCGCAATGTCGAGGGTGTGGAGGCGACATTCTTCAGCGAACTATACATTTCGCATAATCCCGAAACCTGCGACTATCTCGACTATATGCTTTTCCCGCGCTTGTGCGCCGTCTCCGAGATTGCATGGGGAAAGAACGGCAGCGACTGGGAAAATTTCCGCAATCGCCTGCAGACCAAACATTACGACCGTATGGCCGGCATGGGAGTGCGATTCCGAATCTCGCCGCCGTCCGTAAACTATGCCGACGGACGTCTGACCGCTTCGGCCGACGGTAACGCCTCGGTGAGCACGTCGAAGGAGAACAGCGGCGAATGGCAGCGTTACACGCATCCGCTAAAGACCGACAAACCGGCAGAGCATCTGTTCCGCAGCGAGTATCGCACGGCAGTAAGCCCCGAAGCGGCGGTGCCGAGTCATTACGACTGCATCAAACCGGCATTCAAAATAACCTCTTCGATGCCCGAAAGTCCATCCCGCGGATTCTCCTATGCCGAGGGTTACAAAGGCGTTTCGCGCACGGCACGCACATGCAGGATGGGAGATACCATCGTATTCGAATTCGAATCCCCGCTCAAATGCCGCGAGGTGGAGTTCCTGACCGGTTACGAGCATATGCCGCGCCACATATTCCATTCGGGCTACCTCGAGACAAGCGTCGATGGCAGCAACTTCGAACGCGTGGCCGAGATGTACGGCGGACGCGTCAAACTCATCGACCCCAAACCGTTCAGATTCGCCCGTTTGGTCTGCACGACCGAGGGCAACGGAACTCCTTATGTGATTATTCCGTCGCCGCGAATCAAACCCGTATTGTGATTTTTTGTAACTTTGCCGCGAAATCAAAGATTGAAATATGAAGAGTGGAAACGTATACGATTTCAGAGTAGAGCCGCAGGATGTCGATTTCACGCTGCGGGCAACATTGGCTTCGATGTGCAACAATGTGCTTAATATCGCGGGCATAGATGCGCAGCGCAACGGATTCGGCGTGGATGCGCTGATGAAAAACAACTGTTCATGGGTTTTGTCGCGAATGGCTGCGGAGTTCGACTGCCTGCCCGTGCAGTTTACCGAATATTCGATCCGCACATGGGTCAATTATGACGGCCGTGTATTGTCGTCGCGAAATTTCGAGATTACCGACCGCGAAGGACGAGTATTCGGCAGGGTGGTCACCCAGTGGGCCATGATTAATTTTCAGACCCGCCGTCCGGTCGATTTGAACGAACTGGCCGAAGACTATACGAGCGTTCTCTCCGATGAAGCTTCGCCGTGCGAACGTCCGCGGAAACTGCACGCCGTGGAGGCGGTCGAAAGCTTTGAACACCGTATCGTATACAGCGACATCGATTTCAACCGCCATGTGAATACCATGCGTTATATGGATTTGATGGTTGATATGCTGCCGATAGAGACCTTTGCCGAACCGCATTCGGTGCGTCTGGACTTCCATTTCGTCAAAGAGTCGGTCTACGGCCAAACCCTTACGGTTGGATTCCGGCCGCAGGGCGACACTTCGCTGTTCGAAATAAAGTCCGACGACGGTGCCATAGTCTGCCGTGCGGCTTTCGAGTGGAAATAGCTGTTTCAACAGTCTTTTTTATAATAAATATCGGCATCGCAGGATGCCGGTATTTTTTTGGTATCTCTTTTGCTCGCAGCAGGGTCATGACAAACAGCACAATGAATATGGAGCAGCAGAAAAACAAGTATGCCAAGAGCATCGAACGTCTTAACGAGGCGGTGAGAATGGAGATTGCAACCACGTTGCAGTATATGTACTTTCATGTGCATTTCGAGGATGCGGGCTATGAATATCTCGCCAAGATGATGAAACAGAGCGCGATAGCCGAGATGCGGCACATCGAGGAGTTGTCGGAGCGAATAATGTATCTCGAGGGGGATGTGGATATGAATCCGCTGGAGAAGACCGTAAAAATAACCAAAGTGGCCGAAGCGCTTACCTTCTCGATGAATATCGAACAGAGTACAGTCGATAAATACAACGAGTGGTCGCGGCTGTGTTCGGCCGAGGACGATGCCGTTACGCACCGTTTGTTCCAGAATCTTTCGGTGCAGGAGGAGGAGCATCTCGATATGTTCCGCACCGAATTGCAGAATCTGAAGGATTACGGCGAGCAATACTATCTGTCGTTGCAGTCGATAGCCCACAGCAAGGCGGTGGTCAAAGAACAGAAGGAGAAGGCTCATCATCACGAGGAGTAAGCCGATTATGGCAAAAGTGCCTATATTTCAGTTTATATTTTTGTTTTTCGCAAACATTTTCTAATTTTGTAGCGCTGTCTTCGGACGGCGCTTACATATTTTAGTGAAAGTGCTTCGCTAATCCTCGATACGGAATCTAGAAAATTTCAATACTATGAGGAGACGTAACGCTCATTTCGCCTTGCATTGGTCCTGCAGTTGTATATGCGCTGTCGGCCGATGCGGGTGTGGGGTATGTTTATTCATAGTATAGGTATTCTAGAACCTCGTATCGGATAAACGATCGACTCCGCACTTTTCTTTTGTATTAACGGTTGCCATGGAGTCGGAGCAACAAAAAAAGTTATTATTATGAAAAGACTGTTTTTGACTATGATGGCTATTGTCGGAATTAGCGCATCGGCGTGGGCTCAAACTGTAGATTGGAATATAGGCTACAGAGGAGAAGTGAATGTCGGATTCGCGACAGGCGGAAGATTTTCGTTCATGGATGTGGATTTCAAATCGGACATATCCCGTCCTTTCATAGAGACCGTGCATGGCGTTACTGTTACAAAATATGCCTTTGTCGGTGTTGGTGCGGGTCTTCAGTATTATTATGGGCGGGCATTAAAACAAATGTCCGATGAAAAATGGAATACGTTGTCCATCCCCATATTCGTCAATATGAAAGGATGGTATCCCGTAAACGATAATGTTCGTCCCTATATATCGTTATCATTAGGAGGCAGTGCAATAGCAACATCCGGACTAAACGAAAACGAGTTCGATTATGATGACGATATGACCACCGCGAGTGCAATCAAACTTAACGGAGGGTTCTATTGCGACTTCGGTGTCGGAGTTCAGCTTAAGAAATTTAATATCGGAATAGGTCTGCAGCATCAGGGACTGGCGCTGAAAAATACAATGAAAATAGTTGATTATGGAATCAGCAGTTCGGAAACCATCC
>JAFLRS010000073.1 GCA_022511355.1 Alistipes sp. | reverse complement strand
ATGTGCGAGCTGCGTATATGGAACAAGGCGCTTTCGAGCGAGGAGATCAACGCAACCAACCACTTCTACACCGTGGAGAATCCCGAACAGGACAGCAGCCTCGTAGCTTACTGGAAATGTAACGAAAACAACAACTCGGGAGTTATGAAAGACTACTCGAGAGGTCACAATGACCTCCATTACGACACGTCGAAGCCCTTCGAGTGGATACCCGTTGCGCTCGGTACTCCCAGCAACTAATCGGTGACAGATTAGCAACATACTTTTCATAGCAGTCGGGCGGTGGCTTCGCAAGAGTCGCCGCCCGATTCAATGAAAAACTACCCTGACACAAACAACTCTCACAAAAAAACAAATCATCATGAAACCCCGTCTGCTGACTGCTCTGCTTATCGCAATCTTCTTCACAGCCTGCGCAAAAAACGACCCCGCAGCCGACATCCAACCCGAAAACCCTATACTCGAAGTCTCCACCTCGGAACTCCGTTTCAACTGCGACGGCGGCAACGCCTTCGCAACTTACCTCTCAAACCGCATCGTGACCGCACATTCCTCACACGACTGGTGCGCCGTAAGCGTGCTTGACTCACAAAACGACAATCTGCGCATAACCGCCGCAGCCAACCCCGACAATCAGGAACGCTCAGCCATAATAACCATCTCAGCCCAAGACTGCGACAATATAGAAATATCCGTAATACAAGAACCCAGACCTCAACCCGATAAACCTTACATATCAGTCTCAGACAACCAAGCAAACTTCCCCGAAGATGGCGGCTCCATCACACTAACCGCCTCCTCAAACTCCCCCATGTCCGTGCGCAGCTCACAAAACTGGGCAACCGCCGGACTCATTGTAGGCGCACAAACCGACAACCTCAAAATAACCGTCTCCCCCAATCCCGACGAATCGGAACGCAACGCCATCATAACCATCGCAGCACGCAACTGCGACGATGTGCAAATATCCATCCGACAAGATCCTAAATCGGTTTACCGCAGCCCCGATTGCGACCTCCTCTCTTTCTACATACCCGCAAACCAAAACAACCTCCCACAAAATATCAACTTCGACTTCAATACCGAACAACACTCACTCAAAGCCGTATACCTACAATGGATAGAAAAGGATAATCCGCAAATGCTTATCCCCGTCTTTACACACAACGGCGCACAACTCCTCGCTGACGGCTCGCCCGTAACCTCCGGCCAAACACCCGTCTCCTTCGCACAACCCGTGCAACTCACCGTCGTCGCCGAAAACGGTAATACCCAAACCTACATCGCAGATCTCAACTGCCCGCAAATAAATACAGAAATACCCGTCCTCAGACTGCAACCGCAATCAGCAATCAACAGCAAAGAGGTCTACGTGCAAACTACCATAACCCTCTACGACGCCAATACCCCCGAAGGACACTGGTATCCGCAAGACGGCGACGCCGAAGTAAGAGGTCGGGGCAACTCTACATGGGGACTCCCCAAAAAACCATATCGCATTAAATTCCCCTCAAAATTCAGCCCCGTGGGCCTTAATCACGCCAAAGCAAAAAGCTGGAATATACTCGCTCACGATATGGACAAATCCCTGATAAGAAACCATATCGCCTTCCAACTCTCAAAAGTGATGTTCAACCCACAAGAAAACTATCATCACCCGTCAGCCATCATGTTCACACCCTGCTCCAAATTCGTCAACGTGTACATGAACAACCAATATCACGGCCTATATCAAATGACCGACCAAATGGAACAGGATGAAGGACGTATCGCCGTCGAAAAACTTACCGACAAGGACGGCAGCGACCCCGAAAAAATAACCGGCGGACATATCATCGAAACTGATATACATTCGGCTTACCCGCCCGAACGTTTCAACTCAAGTCATCGCATTCAGATGAACCACAAATACCCAAAAGACGATGAATACGACCCCGCTCAATATGCCTACATGGAAAATTTCGTGAAATCCGCCGAAACAGCCCTCTACGGCTCCAACTTCAAAGACCCCGATAACGGCTGGCGTAAATATATGGACGAAAAAACCCTCGCCGACTTCATTATAGTCAAAGAATTCGTCGGCGATATGGACGGCTACACCAGTACCTATTTCTACAAACGACGCGGCGTCGATAAACTGTTCTTCGGACCTATATGGGACTGCGACAAAGGTTGGAACAACGATAAACGCAACACCGACCGCAACCCCTTGGGCAGCCTAATGATTTATGCCGGATTCTATATGCCGCCTTACATCAATCCCGACTGGTTCCACCGTCTGTGGCAGGATGAAACATTCCGTCAGTTCGTCGGACAGCGATGGGCTCAAAAACGCGCCGAACTCATCGAAACCGTCTTCAAAACTCTCGACGAACAACCCGCAAAAATGCCGAAAGCCATTGAAGCCAACTTCAAAGTATGGCCTTTCTACTATCAGGCAAGCGGCGAAGCCAATATGCCCGCCGCAACCTACGAACTCGAAATAGAACGTATGCGAACTCTTACAAATCAGCGTGCCGCTCTGCTCGACAATCTTTTCAAATAACAGCAAGAGAGCCGACCCGTGAAGGGTCGGCTCTCTTTATTTTCCTGTTAATAATCGCCTCGCGGAGTGTGGATGACAATATCACCCCACCCTCGCGGCACTACTTTTTCGTCGGAAACAATGCCCTCGTCGCCAATCCGCAATCCGCCGAATCCGAATACCACCGCCTGAAGCATACCGCCGGCGCCCGTCACGAAATAGGGATTGTCCCCACCCGCCGTCTCCGAAAATACTCCGAACGGAGGCCGTACATATGGCTTATATGAACGTTCGAACATCTCTAACGCCATCTCAACCATCCCCGCACGCGCATACTGCACCGCAAATACGCAATGACTCATAGCAGGTCCGTTCTCGGGGTCTATGCGGTCGAGGTAATACTCCATGTCGCGCAATCGGCTCTCCCTATCCAACAGCCCCAACGGATATCCCAAAAGATTTGCATCCGCCTGCTTTATCATCTCGCCGGCATATGAACCATGCTCGCGCGTCGTGCCGTCCTCAAATGTGCAAATGCGCAATCTCTCCGCAATCGACGACCATGCAGGATCCGGCTCCTCTCCGCATACCCCAGCAGCAGACACCGCATACTCCATAGCCAACCGCACAGCACCGTTCGTGAACGCATTGTCATCAACTCCGATCGCATACTCATCCGCACCTACAACATTCCGTATCGAAAGGCTGCCGTCATCATTATCCGCAACCCGACTGCACCAAAATTCCGCACACGACCGAATTAGAGGCCATCCCTCACGACGCAACCACCCGATATCTCCGCTCACACGATAACAATTCCATGCCGCAATAGCTACATCGGCCGTTATATGATGCTCCAACGGCCCCGTAAGTGCAAATGTCGGCGTGGATTCCTCGCCCGTGTCGTCAGACTCCCACGGAAACATCGCTCCCCTGTATCCGTATGCCGCCGCCCGACGTCGCGCAGGCTCCAATCGGTCGGCACGATACGAAATCATCTCGCGCGCAAGCTCGGGATGCAACACCGACAACACCGGATATATCCACATCTCGGCATCCCAAAAAATATGACCGTTATACCCCTGCGACGTAAGACCCATAGGAGCAATACTGCGGCGCGAACCCTCACGTATCGAAGAATAAATGTTGAAAAGCGCAAATCGCACCGCCCGCTGAACCTCCTCGTTACCCGTTATCTCGATATCGCCCGACCACAGACGCGCCCATTCCTCCTCATGCGACGATACAAGAGCCTCCATCCCCGAACGAACCGCATATATCGCCTGACGCTCGCTCTCGTTCCATACATCCGCAAAAGCGTCGGTCGTACATATCGACCCCACAACTCCGAACGATGCCGTCTCTCCCTTTCCGAGCGTCACCGCAACACTCTCCGCGTCAGTCTGACGGAAACGGTCGTCGCAAATGAATACCGACGTCGCCGCCATGTGACTGCGGCCGCCATTATACGAACCCCACGAACGCTGAACCTTGCGGCCGCCGTCCTCGCACCACACAGTGCGGCTCTCCGAATGCCGGTCGCTCAAATTGTCGGGCAGCAGGTGGCTGTTCCGAAACTCTGCAGTCATGCTCCGCAAAGCCCTTATCTCCACCTCCATCATCACCGCATGAGGCATATTCCGCAACGCACGCACCGAACATACAATCTCTGCCTCCGCAGTCGAAAAATACGTCCTATGAACGCCGCAACGCATATCTATGCTCTGATGCCACGACCTCACAGCACTGCTGCGGCCGTTAATCCGCATCGAAAGTCCCAAAGGATTAATGCCGCTCAAAATGCAGCTCACCTGCCCCGCTGTACCGCGCTCGTAACCGCTCCCCACAATAATCTTCTCGATGCGGAACGGCTCCGCACCCACAACAACGCCCAACTCACCGTTAGCCATCGTCGCCGGAGAATACGCGCGGCGGTCGTCAGCCTCGATACTCCAGCCGTCGGCATACGACTCCAGAGCCAACAGAAGCGATACAATGAGCAGCAAACCTCTCATAGCTATTCGACAGGTATAAAGGTTACCGCAGCACCTCCGTCAGGAAGCAGCTCAAGGGTCAAAGTATCGCCGCCCGTAACCTCGAAACTGCGGATAATATAATCTTCGGGGTCGTCCGACGAAGTGTCATCGCCATAAATCGTGGCCGTATATCTCTTGCCCGGAGTCAAAAACTCCAACGACTGCGAAATAGTACGCGCTTCGCCATTCGTGCCGGCTCCGAGGAAAAACCGCTCGCCCGCACGACGTACCACCACTATATAGTCGCCTATCTCGCCCTGCAAAGCCCTCGACCAGTCGCAATCGGCATCATAGTCGCGGAAAAATGCAAATGCCGGATGTCCCTCGTAATTCTCGATAAGGTCGCACGCCATCTGCAACGGAGAGTAGATAATCACCCAATTCGCAATCTGACGGGCAAGCGTCGTCTTTATGCAGCAATGCTCGTTATCGCCGTTCCACTTAAGGCGTCCCTTGTCGGCCTTGGCCGTAGAATAGTCGATGTCGAATACTCCCGGCGTATAATCCATCGGTCCGCCCAGCAAACGCACGAACGGCAGCGTACAAAGATACTCCGACGAATTACCCTCCGACCATGCATTCCACTCCATGCCGCGAGCCCCCTCGCGAGTCATCATATTGGGCCATGTACGGCGTATACCCGTGGCCTTTATAGGCTCATGGGCGTCTATCATTATCCGATATCGCGCAGCCAACTCCACAACGCGCTGGTAGTGCTGCACGCCATACTGCGAATGGTGCAGATATCCATCCTTGAAACCGCCCGCATAGCCGGTCTTCAGAGTGTGGACTCCCAACTCGGCATACCGCGCCATGGCACGCTCCATATTCGCCTCGTAATCGGGAATATTGCCGCCCGTCTCGTTATGCATCCAAAGAGCAATGCCCTTCTCGCGGGCATAGGCCGCAATACGCTCGAGATCGAAGTCGGCATACGGCTCCACATAGTCGAAACGCTGGTCGCTGCCCCAGTTCTCCCAACCGCGATTCCATCCCTCGAACAACACTCCGTCGATATTGTTCGCAACCGCAAAATCGATGTGACGCACGGCATTCTCGGTCGTCGCCCCGTGACGGGGACCCATAATCCACGTCTGCGTGCCGAGGTGCATACCCCACCACACGCCTACATACTTCTGAGGACGTATCCACGACGTATCGGCAATCTTCGACGGCTCGTTCAGATTCTCTATAAGCGACGAATTGATGAGGTCCACAGCCTTGTGTCCTATCTGCACGGTACGCCACGGAGTCGTGAATCTGCCCGCAATATAGGCCTTGACTCCGTCGGGCAGAGGCGCAAGCGACGAAACAAAACCCAAATCGCCCTCCGCACGGCGCAATACCATTTCAGGATAGTCGTAAAGTGCGGCTTCGTGTATCGAACCGTAAATGCCCGCAACACAAAACGTAAAAGGCGTATTGGCATCCTCCACGGCACTTATCGCCTGCTCGCGGTAGGGAAGCTCGTAAGTCTCGAAGCTTCCGGCAATAGACCACGATGTGCCATCCTCGGCAAAACGAAACTCCGTAAGCTCGTCGGTTAAAGTGAGCGAATCAGGCTCCGACAACTCGTAACGGAATGCCACACCGTCATCGAATGCGCGAAAACGCACCGTAACACCGTTATTCATCCCCTCGGCATCACGCAATTCGACCGCAAGCTCGTTGTAGCGGTTAAGGTGACTCTTGTTCTCTCCCCACGGGGACTCCCATGTCTCGTTGTGCGACGAACGGCGCGAAGACGCAACCTCGAACTTCGAAAACTCACTCTCGCGTGCGGCAATTCCCAAACGCGACGGCGCAATCACCGTGCGGCCTCCGACCGTCACCGTATACGCAGCCGCACCTGTCTCGTCCACGCACAGCTTTACACTTATATCTCCGTCGGGCGAAGTTACCTCCATAGGATTTCCGCACGCGGCAAAGACGGCCGCAACGCCCCCAATCAGATACTTTAACACTCCTCTCATAGCTTTATCTACTTTTTATATTGTGATTGCATTTCGAACTTCACCTCGGCACCGTCAAGCAGCTCCGAACGGTGAAGGAACGGTTCCGTGCGCCGCTTGCCATCGACACGCATCGAACCTATATAACGATTTTCGGGCGAGTTGCCGCGAGCCGTAATCTTCACCTCTCTGCCGTTTTCGAGATGAATAGTCGCGCGGCGGAACAGCGGCGAACCTACGGCATAGTCATCGGAAGCAGGACACACGGGATAGAAACCCAAAGCCGAAAATACATACCATGCCGAAGTCTGACCGTTGTCCTCGTCGCCGCAATAGCCGTCGGGCTTCGGTCGGTAGAGCCGCTCCATAACCTCGCGAGTCCACCACTGCGCCTTATATGGCGAATCGGTCCAGTCGTAAAGGTATATCATATGCTGCGCAGGCTGGTTTCCGTGAGCGTAATTGCCCATATCGGCCACCTGCATCTCCGTAATCTCGTGAATGCGGAATCCGTAATAGCTGTCGTCGTAAATCGGAGGCACCACGAACACCGAATCGAGCATCCGCTCGAAATCCTCCTTGCCGCCCATAAGCTCCGCCAAACCGTCTACATCGTGGAATACCGACCATGTGTAGTGCCATGCATTGCCCTCGGTGTAGGCATCGCCCCACTTATAAGGACTGAACGGCGACTGAAACTCTCCGTTCACCTTGCGGCCGCGCATCAGCTTCGTCTCGACGTCAAAAAGATTTTTGTAACTATCCGATGCCGCTTTCAACATCTTTGCATCCTCATCATATCCCAACTTTTCAGCCACCTGAGCTATGCACCAGTCATCGTAGGCGTACTCCAGCGAACGGGCCACACTCTCGTTGATTCCCGCATCGCAGGGCACATAACCTATCGTATTGTAATATTCATGTCCCAATCGTCCCGTCGAGGAGACCTCTGGATGAACCTTCATGCGACCGCTGAGCATGGCCTCATACAGAGTCGCGACATCCTCCTCGGGCGTGACTCCGCACATAATGGCATCCGACACGACCGACGCGGAGTTGTTGCCCACCATGCAGCCGCGATGACCCGGCGATGCCCACTCGGGCAGAAAACCGCTCTCGCGGTATGTGTTGGCCAAACCCGCCTGCATCTTGGCATTCTCCGACGGATAGACCAGATTCAACAGCGGAAACAACGAACGGAACGTGTCCCAAAAACCCGTGTCCGTATACATATATCCGTCGCACACCTCGCCGTTATAGGGGCTGTAATGAACGATTTTGCCCTCGCCGTCGATTTCGAAGAGCTTGCGCGGAAAGAGAGTCGCACGATAAAGGCACGAATAGAATGTGCGGTACTGCTCCTCCGTACCGCCGCCCACCTCGATGCGGCCCAAAACCTCGTCCCAACGCCGCTGCGCAGCCTCGCGCACGGCGTCGAAATCACCGTCGCCGGTCTCCCGCAAATTGCGGAATGCCTGCTCCTCACTGATAAACGACGATGCCGTACATACCGTAATCGGCTCGCCGCGCTTCGTATTAAAATGCAGCTTCAACAACGCATGACCGCCTACGGCTTCCTCACCCTCGCCGATCGTCTTGTTCTTGCCGTCGAGGCGGCATTCAACCCCCTCGAAAGGCTTGCTGAATCTTACCACGAAGTAGTTGGCGAAATTCTCCGGAACTCCTCCGCTGTTGCGGGTCGTGAATCCCGCCACCGTGCAGTCGTCGATAACCCTTACCCCCGAACCGCGGTCGAAAGCATCCACAACCACCGCCGACTCGTCACTCTCGGGGAAGGTAAAACGCATCACCGCCGCACGTTCCGTGGGCGTTATCTCGGCACGTATGTCGTGGTCGGCAAGATATACGCTGTAAAAATAGGGATGCGCCTGCTCGCTCTGATGCGAAAACCAACTCTGACGGCTCTCCTCGTCGAATGCACCGCCGCGCACCGGCATTATCGAAAACTGACCGTAGTCGTTAATCCACGGCGAAGGCTGGTGGGTCTGCTTGAAGCCCCTAATGGTATGCGACCCGTAAGTATAGGCCCATCCGTCACCCATCTTGCCGGTCTGAGGCGTCCAGAAGTTCATGCCCCACGGCAATGCCACCGCCGGATAGGTGTTGCCCGTCGAGAACGAATAGTCGGATTGCGTACCCACAAGGGTCGAAACATACTCCGAAGGACGCAGAACCGGTTTGTCGTCCGCACCGTCGCAGCAACAGCCGCAAAGTGCCGCCGTCGCAAGTATGAAAGCTGCTAATTTTTTCATTTTCTCACCATTTATATGTTCCTAATTAAAATGCCCCGATTCCGTTACGCGTATACAGATGCAGCTCGGGTTCGATTATCTTTGCAAATATAGTCAAAATATCGCAAACAACAGCCCGAAAAAACCATATACAACAACGATAGAGATGCCATATGAATATGAATGCGACAAAAAACTTCAGCTTTTTGTCTATTGAGATAAAATAACTATATTTGCATTGTCGGGAAGCCCCCGACGGACATATTGTTTTACGCGAAAGCGTAAATGCTATTCTCTTACAAACGAAGTCTGGTAAATTTCAA
>JAFLRS010000072.1:4770-9226 GCA_022511355.1 Alistipes sp. | reverse complement strand
GGCGACGACGTGCGCGACATCGACTGGAATGTCACGGCCCGTTCGCGCAAACCCCACATCAAGGTCTACGAGGAGGAACGCGAACTAACCATGATGCTGTTGGTGGATGTGAGCGGTTCGCGTCTGTTCGGTTCGGGCGAGAGGCTCAAAAAGAGCATCATCACCGAAATAGCCGCCGTGCTGGCATTCTCCGCCGCGCAGAACAACGACAAGGTGGGATGCATACTCTTTTCGGACCGCGTGGAGAAGTTCATACCGCCCAAAAAGGGACGCAGCCACATTCTGATGATAATACGCGAACTCATCGACTTCGAACCGGTATCGCGCGGCACGGCTCTCTCGGAGCCTGTACGATTCCTCACCAACGTGAACAAAAAACGGTGTACGGCATTCATACTCTCGGACTTCATCGACTCGTCGAATGACGCCGCGGCTCTGGACGACGCTCTCAAAATCGCGGGCGGACGTCACGACCTCGTGGGCATACGCATCACCGACCGGCGCGAAGCCGAACTCCCCGACGTGGGCATAATCGAACTGCGCGACGCCGAAACCGGACGCAAAGTGTGGGTCGACACTTCGTCGTCGCGGGTGCGGCGGCACTATGCCGACAGCTGGCTCAAACGCGAAAACGCCATCATGGAGACCCTCAAACACAATCGGGTGGATACCGCCACGGTCCGCACCGACAGCGACTATGTGGCCGAACTCATAAAACTCTTCAAAAAGCGATGAAACCATTTGCCGTCATACTGCCGCTGCTCCTTGCCTCCGCATACGCCCGCGCCGACGCTCCTTCGGTCGCCTCGCACATAGAACCCGACAGCGTATTCATCGGCGACCGTTTCACGCTCGTAATCGACGTGGACAAGGATTTGGTTCAGACCGTCGCCTTCCCCGAATTCCAACCCGACCCCAAAGGCGGAATCGAATTGGTGGAAAGCCCGGCTCCCGATACCCTCGAACGCAACGGACGGCATCTGAAACTGCGCAAACGTTACGTGCTGGCCGCATTCGAGGAGGGTGTCTTCAATATGGGCCCCGCAGGAGTTCTCTATGCCGACAAAAATATCATCGATACGCTCTACAGTCCGGAGGAGAACATCCTCAAAGTGGGAACCTTCCTCATCGACTCCACATCGCATCCGCTCTTCGACCTCAAACCGCAAAAGAATCTGCCGTTCCGATTCGGCGAAATCAGCGGCTGGCTTCTGCTCGCACTCCTCGCCGCACTCGCCCTCGCAGGCATCGCCTTCGCACTCATACGCTGGCTCGACAAGCGCGGACGAAGCATAAAATCGCTCTTTACGCCCGCACCGCCCCAACCGCCCCACATAGTGGCAATCAAAGCCCTCGAAGAGCTGCGCAACCGCAAACTGTGGCAGAACAACCGCCACAAAGCCTACTATTCGGGACTCTCCGACATTCTGCGCACCTACCTTTCGGGCCGCTACGGCATAGGAGCCATGGAGATGACCACCGACGAAATAACCGACGCGGTCCGCGACCTCGAACTCGGCACCAAACCGTCGGCCGACCTCATTGCGGTGCTGCGCGACGCCGACCTCGCCAAGTTCGCCAAATTCGAACCCGAAGCCGCACAGAACGAAGCCGATTTCGACAAAGCCTACTACTTCGTGGAGGAGACCAAACAGGCCGAACCGCAATCGGGCGACGAACAGGATATCCTACGCAACAAACTCAACGGAAAATAGCCCCATGCGCAAACTATCTGTGAAAATATTGATTACGGCCGCATGGCTGGTTGCGGGAACGCTCTTCGCCGCCGAAGTCTCGGCTCAGCGTATGCCCGAACGCCGTTTCGTCCGCAAGGGCAACCGTCAGTACGACCGTTCGAACTTCGAAAGCAGTATTCTGCGCTATATGCAGGCTCTCGAAAGGGATTCCACCTCGTTCGAAGCCGTCTACGACCTCGGAAACGCCTTGTTCCGCGCCGAACGCTTCGACACCGCAGAACAAATGCTGACTCGCGCCGCTGCCGACACCACACGCACCGACGCAGAAAGAGCCGAAGCCTTTTTCAATCTGGGCGACGTTCAGTTCCGGCAGCAGAATCTGCAAGGCGCGCTCGAATGCTTCAAAAACTCGCTGCGACTCAATCCCGACGACATGGAGGCCAAATACAACTACGCCTACGTGAAAAAACTGCTCGAAGACCAACAGCAGCAGCAACAGCAAAACGACGACAACAACAACGACAATCAGGATAATCAGGACAACAAGGATAATCAAAACGACAATAGGAACGACGAAAATCAGAACGGCGACGGCGAACAGGAGCAGCAGCCCGACAACGGCGACGACCGCAACGACGACGGCAGCGGCGAACGTCCGCAGGGTTCGATTTCGCCCGAACAGCTCGAAGCCATGCTCGATGCCATTCAGGCTCAGGAGGACAAAACCCAGGAGAAGGTGAAAGAGAAGCAGGGCGTGATTATCCGGGGCAAGAAAAACTGGTAAACGATGGAATTTGCACATTCTCACATATTGTGGGCGCTCACGATTACAGCTCCGATGACCGCATACTACGTGTGGCAAACCCTCAAGGGCGGAGCGGCACTCGACATCTCGACGGTCGAAGGTCTGCGACGCGCACCGCGCACTCTGCGACAATATATGCGTCATCTGCCGTTCGTGCTGCGCTGTGCCGCCGTGACGCTGGCCGTAATAGCACTCGCCCGTCCGCAGTCGGCCGAACACAACACCCGCACCGATGCCGAAGGAATCGACATTGTGATGGCTATCGACGTCTCGACCTCGATGCTCGCACGCGACTTCGCACCCGACCGCATAACCGCAGCCAAAGAGGTCGCAGCTCAATTCGTAGCCGCCCGACCCGCCGACCGCATAGGTCTGGTGGTATTCGCGGGCGAATCGCTCACCCAAAGCCCCCTCACCACCGACAAAGCCACTCTGCAAACCCTCCTCGGACGAATACGCAGCGGAGTAATCGAGGACGGAACCGCCATAGGCAACGGTCTGGCCACCTCCATAAACCGTCTGCGCGAAAGCGAAGCCAAAAGCAAAGTGATAATCCTCCTCACCGACGGCGTGAACAACCGCGGACAAATCTCGCCCCTCACCGCAGCTCAAATAGCCGCCGAATACGGCATTCGCGTCTATACCATAGGCGTGGGCAAACGCGGCAAAGCCCCCTATCCCGTGACAGATATGTTCGGCAATACCACCGTCATGCAGCTCGACGTGGTAATAGACGAAGAGGTACTCCAAAAAATCGCCGACCAAACCGGAGGCAAATACTTCCGGGCAACCGACAAACACAAACTCGCCGAAATCTATGCCGAAATCGACTCGCTCGAAAAAAGCAAGGTCGAAATATCGCAATACACACTCCTGCACGAAGAGTTTCTGCCCTTTTTGCTGGCGGCAATCGTGCTGCTCCTGCTGGAGTTTACAGTAAATTCACTCGTTCTTAACCGACTGCCGTAGCCATGTTCCGATTCGCCAACCCCGAAATGCTCTATCTGCTGGCCGCCGTGCCGGCAATAGCGGTGCTATGCGCACTGCTCGCCATAGGCCGACGACGACGTCTGGCCCGATTCGGAAACGTCGAAACCCTCCGTCAGCTCATGCCCGACCTCTCGCGCGGACGGCGCAGATTGAAAATGGTACTCTTCCTCACAGCCCTCTCGCTCATGATACTCGCCGCAGCACGACCTCAATTCGGCTCGAAACTCCGCGAGGAAAAAAGCAAAGGCGTGGAAATGGTACTCGCAATCGACGTCTCGAACTCGATGCTCGCCGAAGATTTCGAACCCAACCGCCTCGAACGAACCAAATATGCCGTGGACAAACTCTTCGACGGCCTCAAACAGGAACGTGTCGGCGTGGTCGTTTTCGCCGGCGAAGCCGTGGTGCAGCTGCCCGTAACGGCCGACTACCGTATGGCCAAAGCCTTCGCCAAACGCATCTCCACCTCGCTCGTATCGGTGCAGGGCACCGCTCTGGGCACCGCCCTCTCGACTGCCGTCATGTCCTTCGGCGGCGACAGCGAAAACAGCCGCGTAATAATACTCATCACCGACGGCGAAACTCACGACAACGACGCACTCGAAGTGGCCGAACAGGCCGCCAAAGACGGAATACGCATATTTACAATAGGCATAGGAACACCCGAAGGCGCACCCATACGCATCAACGGCGACTTCATCCGCGACGAAAAGAATGAAATGGTGGTCTCGAAATTGGACGAAAATCTGTTGCAGCAGATAGCTTCGGTGACGGGCGGAGCCTACGTGCGGGCATCGAAACAGTCGATAGGACTCGACGAAATAGTCTCCGAAATAAACCGCATGGAACAGTCGGAACTCTCGACCCTGAAATTCGAAGAGTACGACGAACAATTCCCGCCGCTGCTGTGGGCGGCATTGGTGCTGCTGGTTATTGAGTTTCTGATTCTCAACCGACGCAATCC
>JAFLRS010000072.1:0-4670 GCA_022511355.1 Alistipes sp. | reverse complement strand
AAAAAACGGACGGAAAACCTCGCGATGATTTTCCGTCCGTTTCAGGGTAACTCTACGCCGAATTTATGCGTATTTGAACGTGGACTCGTCTGATACGGTCAGTTTCTTGCGACCCTTCGCACGACGAGCTGCCAGCACCTTGCGGCCGTTCGCCGTCGCCATTCTCTGACGAAAGCCGTGCTTGTTGATGCGCTTCCGGCGAGAAGGCTGATAAGTTCTCTTCATTGCCATAATTATATCGATATTTTATGTTTTAACGCATTATGCGGATTGCAAAGGTACAACCTTTTTCGTTATCCGCAAATTTTTTCACTCTTTTTTCCGATTTTTAACCGGCCCGACTCGGACTACATCCTTAAAAATAAGTAAAAATACCGATTCGAAACAGACCAAAATCAGCCATCTTTGCAACGTTATAGGTGTAAAAGAACAAAACCGTCGTTATGAAACACTCGTTGCGCATACTCTCTGCAGCGGCAGTCGTGCTTCTCACGCTGTCGTGCGGCGGCCGAACGGCCGACTCTAAAGATGGTCTCAAAGGCGAAATCTCGCTCTCGGGAGCATTCGCCCTCTATCCGCTCGCCGTTCAGTGGGCAGCCGAATTCCAACAGGCAAATCCGGGCGTGCATATCGACATCTCGGCAGGCGGCGCGGGTAAAGGCATGACCGACGCTTTGGCCGGAGTGGTCGATTTCGGCATGGTCTCGCGCGAAGTATATCCCCCCGAAACCGCCAAAGGCGCCGTGGGATTCGCCGTCGCCAAGGATGCCGTGGCTCCCACCATCAACGCCGCCAACCCCAAACTCGCGGAACTGCTCGCACACGGACTCACCCGTGAAGCGGCCATACGAATATGGGTGACGGGCGAAGCCAAAACCTGGGGCGACGTTCTGGGCACCGACGACAAAACTCCGCTCCATGCCTACACCCGTTCCGATGCCTGCGGAGCGGCCGAAACATGGGCCATGTGGCTCGGAACCAAACAGGAAGAACTGGCGGGAACGGCCGTATTCGGCGACCCGGGCGTGGCGGCAGCCGTGCAGAAGGACATCTACGCCATCGGACTCAACAACATAGGCTACATCTACGACAACGACACGCACCGACCCAATGCCGGTCTATGCGTGCTGCCCATCGACTCCGACGGCGACGGAACCGTAAGCCCCGAAGAGAATTTCTACTCGACCAAAGAGCAGTTCGTGGATGCCATAGCCGCCGACCGCTATCCCTCGCCTCCGGCACGCGACCTCTATCTGGTATCGAAAGGCATACCCTCCGACCCCGCAATCAAGGCTTTCCTCAAATATATCCTCACCGAAGGTCAGCGTCTTACCGTGCCCGCAGGCTACATAGGCGTTTCGGAAGAGAAGGTGGCAGCCTCATTAGAGCTGCTCGGCGTGGCGGATGAGCCTCAGAACGAAGAAGAAACTTGCCAAAGTGAAGAGCTTTAACAACATACGTATAGCAAAGGAGAAGACCGTCGGCGGAGTAATGTTCGTGCTGACGGCCGCCTCGCTGCTGCTTGTGGCCGTAATGGGAGTCGGACTTTATCTGAAATCGGCACCCATCCTCGAGGAACACTCGCTGTGGGAGCTGCTCTCGGCAAGCGAATGGCGTCCGTTCAAAAACAGCTTCGGATTCTTCCCCTTCATAATGGGTACCGTGTGGGTCACAGCCATCGCACTGCTGCTCGCACTCCCGCTGTCGCTGCTCACAGCCGTATTCCTCACCGAATATGCACGTTCGTGGGTCAAAAGATGGGTCTACCCCGCACTCGACATCCTCGCCGCACTGCCGTCGGTAATCTACGGCGTGTGGGGCACGCTGCTTATCGTGCCGTGGATTTCGGAACGACTGGCTCCCCACTTCGTGGAGTTCTCGTCGGGATACACCGTGCTCGCCGGAGGCATCGTGCTGAGCGTCATGGTGCTGCCGCTGCTGGTGAGCCTCTTCGTCGAACTGTTCTCGACCGTTCCGCACGAATTGCGCGACTCGTCGAAAGCTTTAGGCGCCACCCGCTGGCAGACAACCAAAAAAGTGGTGCTGCGGAAATCGGTGCCCGGAATATTCGCGGCCGTGGTGCTGGCCGTATCGCGAGCTTTGGGCGAAACCATCGCCGTGCTGATGGTCTGCGGCAATCTGCCCGAAGTGCCGCGCTCGCTGCTCGACGCCTGCTACCCCATACCCGCTCTCATAGCCAACAACTACGGCGAAATGCTCTCGCTGCCCCTGTACGAAGCCGCACTCATGTTCGCCGCACTTATTCTGTTCGTGGTGGTGCTGGTCTTCAACCTCGCCTCGCGAATGATTCTTTACAGACTCAAGAAAACGGCCTATTGATATGAAACTCAAGTATATAGAAGAAGCAATAATCAAGGTGCTGATGGCCGTGTCGCTCATCACCGTATTCGGATTCGTAGCCGCAATCGTGTGGACAATATTCCGACGCGGAGCAGGCTGCATCACGTGGGAAATGGTTTCGTCGCTCCCGGGCGGCGGATTCTACATAGGCAAGGAGGGCGGATTCCTCAATGCCATCGTGGGTTCGGTCTACATAGTCACAGCCTCGACTCTGCTCGGACTCATAGTGAGCATTCCCGTCGTCTTCTATCTCAACGTCTTCCTGCGCAGCAATTCGCGTTTCGCATACGTCGCGCGACTGGCCTATGACGTGCTGTTCGGAATCCCCTCGATAGTCTACGGAGCATTCGCATTCACACTTATGATATATATGGGTATGCGAACCTCGCTTCTGGGCGGTATTCTGGTGACGACACTGCTCATAATACCCATACTCATCCGCTCGATGGACGAAGTTACACGCAACTTCCCGCACGATTTGCTCGACGCATCCTACTCGCTGGGAGCCACCCGGCTCGAAACTATGGGCATAGTTCTGCGTCAGATAGCCCCGGGCATAGCCACGGCAACCCTCCTCTCGGTGGGACGCGCCATAGGCGATGCCGCAGGCGTGATGTTCACCGCCGGATTCTCCGATTCGATTCCCACCACGCTCACACAACCCGCAGCCACACTGCCGCTCTCGATATTCTTCCAGCTGAGCGCTCCTCAGACCGAAGTGCAGAACCGCGCCTATGCCGCAGCACTCGTGCTGACCATAATAGTGCTGGTGATAAGCCTCGCGGGACGATTCATAATGCAACACTTCTCGAAAAACAGAATATGAAACAGCTTTTTCAACATATCAAACGACTGCTCGGATTGTCGGCCGACATCCGCTCCGCACGCTCCGACGAATGGGTCGCCACAAACCGCGAACGTTTCCGACCCGACAGAAAATTCGTACACGCAGCCGACGGCGGCGAACTCGAAGTACGCAATCTGAAACTCGCAATCGGAGGCAAAGATATTCTCCACGACGTGAGCGTCAAAATTCCCAAAAACAAAATTACCTGTATTATAGGCCCCTCGGGCTGCGGAAAATCGACGCTGCTCAAGTCGCTCAACCGACTCACCGACTCCATCGAAAATATCCGCATCGACGGCGACATCCTGCTCGGCGGCAACAACATCGTGCGCAGCAGCGGACGCGACCTCATCGAAATGCGGCGACGCATAGGTCTGGTTCCGCAGCGCCCCTGCCCCCTGCCTATGTCGATATTCGAAAACGTCGCCTACGGATGCCGAATACACGGCATACGCGGACGACGCAAACTCTACGCCGTCGTCAAACACTATCTCACCGAAGTGGGTCTGTGGGAGGAGGTCAAAGAACGGCTCAACGACCCCGCAACCGGTCTGTCGATAGGTCAGCAACAGCGTCTGTGTCTGGCCCGCAGCCTCGCCGTCGAACCCGAATACATACTCGCCGACGAAGCTACATCCGCTCTCGACCCCGTATCGAGCAAAACCGTCGAAGACCTCTTCGTCAAACTCAAAGAACGATATTCGATAGTGATGGTCACTCACACCCTGCGTCAGGCACTGCGCATAGCCGACTATGTCGTGTTCATATACATGGGACAAATAGTCGAGGCCGGCGACGCCGAACAGGTATTCAAAAACCCGCAGCACGAACTGACCAAAAAATATCTTTCGGGAGTATTCAGTTAAAATCGTAAAAAACCATATATTAGAATGAGCAACAACAAATTAACCCATCTCAAGGAACTGGAGGCCGAAGCCATTTACGTGCTTCGCGAGGTGGCCGAACAATTCGAACGGCCCGCCATTCTTTTCTCGGGAGGCAAAGACTCGATAGTGGTCGTACATTTGGCATGGAAAGCCTTCTATCCCGCACGCATCCCCTTCCCCCTCGTACACATCGACACGGGACACAACTTCGCCGAAACAATCGAATATCGCGACGCTCTCGTGAAGCGTCTGGGAGCCGAACTGGTAGTGGGTTCGGTGCAGGAGTCGATAGACAAAGGCCGCGTAAAGGAGGAAACCGGTTACAACGCCAGCCGCAACAAACTGCAGACCGTCACCCTGCTCGACACTATCGAGAAGTATCGTTTCGACGCCTGCATCGGCGGTGCGCGGCGCGACGAAGAGAAGGCCCGCGCCAAAGAACGTTTCTTCTCCCACCGCGACGAATTCGGACAGTGGAACCCCAAGAATCAGCGTCCCGAATTGTGGAACATCTTCAACGGCGGCAAAAATATGGGCGAACACTTCCGCGTATTCCCCATCAGCAACTGGACCGA
>JAFLRS010000071.1 GCA_022511355.1 Alistipes sp. | reverse complement strand
CCCACGGAGAATGTCAATCTGCGCGTGAGCTATTCGAGCGGATTCCGGGCTCCGCAGGCGTTCGACGAGGATATGCACATTGCGATTGTGGGCGGAGAGCGGGTTGCGATACGATTGGCCGACAACCTGCGTGAGGAGCGTTCGCACAGCGTAAGCGTGTCGGCCGACCTTTACGGCAAGTTCGGAACGGTGCAGACCAATCTGTTGATAGAGGGGTTCTACACCACGCTCAACGATGTGTTCGTATTGCGCGAACTTGGGGAGACCGATTCGTCGGGAGCCGTGCTGAAGGAGCGCACGAACGGCAGCGGCGCTACGGTGGCGGGGGTGAATGTCGAGGGCCGGGCGGCTTTCACCAAGTGGTTTCAGATGCAGTTGGGCGTTACGGTTCAGCGCAGCCGCTACAAGGTTGCCGAACAGTGGAGCGACGACCCTTCGACTCCGTCCGAACGACGTATGTTCCGCACTCCCGACGTGTACGGCTATCTCACATCGACCATCGTTCCGGTCAAGCGGTTCGACATATCGTTGTCGGGGACCTATACGGGCCGTATGCTGGTTCAGCACATTGCCGGTTCGGGGACTGAGCGCGATGTCGCGGTCCGCACGCGCGACTTTTTCGATTTGAACGTGAAGTTCTGTTACGACATTCCCATATACCGCGAGCTGCTGTTGGAGGTAAATTGCGGAATCATGAATCTGTTCAATGCCTACCAGCGCGATTTCGACTGCGGAGCCGACCGCGATTCGGGCTACATCTACGGACCTTCGCTGCCCCGCAGCGTATTTGCGGGGGTAAAGATTAAATTCTGAGTATGGCACGGATAATCGACTATTTGAGACTTGTAAAGTTTTCGCACACTGTTTTTGCGATGCCTTTCGCGATGACGGGATTCGTATGTGCGCTCAAGTTCGGGGTTGCGGAGATCCCCGATACGGGCGAATGGCTGTTGCTGCTGTTGCAGGTTGCGGCCTGTATGGTTTTCGCCCGCAATGTGGCTATGGGCTTCAATCGCTGGGCCGACCGCGATATAGATGCGGCCAATCCGCGAACCGCCGGCCGCGAGATTCCGGCCGGAGTCATCACTCCCGCACGCGCGCTTCTCTTCGTGGCGGTGAATGCGGTGCTTTTCGTGGCGGTTGCGGCCTCCATCAACAAGCTTACGGCCGTATTGTCGCCCGTGGCGCTGGCGGTCATCATGTTTTACAGTTGGTGCAAGCGGTTCACTTCGCTGGCTCATCTGGTGCTGGGGTTGTCGTTGGGCATAGCTCCCGCGGGTGCCTACATTGCGGTTGCGGGGGAGCTTTCGGCGATTCCGTGTACGCTTTCGCTGCTGGTCATGACGTGGTGTGCGGGTTTCGACATCATATATGCCCTTCAGGATGCGGAGTTCGACCGCCGCAACGGTCTGCATTCGATACCTTCCCGATTTTCGGAGCGCACGTCGCTGGGCATAAGCATCGCGCTGCATACGGTGAGTTTTGCGGCATTGATGCTGTTTGCTTCGATGATGCCTCAAGGATGGCCTTTGTGGTGCGGCTGTACGGTTTTCACGGCCTTGCTTGTTCTTCAGCACGTGCTTGTTACGCCGTCCCGTCAGCGCAATATCGGTATAGCGTTCGGCACGTTGAACGGCATTGCGAGTCTTTTGTTTGCGTTATTTGTTATTGCCGATTTGATTATTTACGGTTGAAACCCTATCTTTGCAGCGGAAAAAACAGATAAAATATGTTAAGCAGACAATTGGGAAAAAGATTGCTGGCCTATGAGACGCCGTTTTATCTATACGACACGGCGTTGTTGCGTCAGACTTTGGAGAGCGTGGTTTACGAATCGCGCCGATACGATTATAAGGTGCATTATGCCATCAAGGCCAATTACGACGACCGTATACTTTCGATTATCCGCGAGTTCGGATTGGGCATCGACTGTGCGAGCGGCAACGAGCTTCGCAAGGCTATCGAGACGGGATTCGACCCCAAGGGGATAGTTTATGCGGGAGTTGGCAAGCGCGACCATGAACTTCGGTATGCGATAGAGCAGAACATTCTGGCTATCAACTGCGAGTCGGTCGAGGAGCTGGAGGTTATCGACGCCATGTCGCGCGAGATGGGACGCACGACCGACATCGCGTTGCGAATCAATCCCGACATCGACCCCAAAACCAACCACTGCATCGACACGGGACAGGCCGACAGCAAATTCGGAATTTCTTACGAGGAGGTACTCGACAACGTGAATCATATCAAGGGGTTGAGGAACCTGAATATCATAGGTTTGCACCTGCACATCGGTTCGCAGATACGCGAGCTGCACGTTTTCGAGAATATGTGCAACAAGGTGAATGTGATAGTGAAGAATCTGACGGCTCTGGGCTTCGAGTTGCGATTCGTGGATGTGGGCGGCGGTTTGGGCATCAACTACGATATGCCCGAGAACGAACCCATTCCCAATTTCGCATCGTTGTTCGCGATAGTTCACAATCATCTCGACATCGGCGACCGCGAGGTTCATTTCGAATTCGGCCGTGCGATTGTCGGCGAGTGCGGCGAGCTGATAACCAAAGTGTTGTTCAACAAGACCACGGCTACGGGTCGTCGTCTGGCGATTGTCGATGCCAGCATGACCGAGTTGATACGTCCGGCGCTTTACGGTTCGTACCACAACATCGAGAACATCACATCCGAGGAGGAGGCGATGTCGAAGTATACGGTGGTGGGTACGGCGTGCGAATCGACCGACGTATTCGACGAGAATGTGGGTTTGCGCAAGACCCGCCGCGGCGATTTGCTTACGATTAAGTCGGCGGGAGCCTACGGTATGTCGATGGCGTCGCGGTACAATCTTCACGACATCCCGTCGGCAGTCTACGGCGATGATTTCGAGTAGCGTTTGCGCGTATTTCGGATAATTTTCATATATTTGTAATTCGATAGGGTGCGGCCTCGGGAAAAAAGGCCGCACCGCACAATAAAAACGGAAGGATTGACGTTATGCCTTTTTGCAACTTGTTTGCGCGGTACGATCGTGTATCGTGCGGGCGAGGTCCGGAAGGGTAAACTTTTTTTTGTTTGTAGTCATTATGAACGGAGGCGAACAGTTGAAATCCGCATTGCGGAATATTAATCTCAAGCGTTTGAGGGCGATGAAGTTGTCCGACATCAAGACGCTTGCCGACAATGCTTCGCACTTCCATTTGTCGGCATGGCAGTGGACGGGAGTCGGAGCGTTGTGCGTTGTGGCGGCGGCGGTGCTTGCATGGGTATTGTGGCCTCGTCCGGCGGTTCCCGACTATCCGGTGGTGGAGGTCGAGGCTGTTGCCACCGACGATGTGAGCATCTACGGCGAGTATGTGGGCCGCATCCGTGCGCAGCAGTTCGTGGAGATTCGCGCCCGCGTGGAGGGATACCTCGAGAAGATGCTATTCGACGAGGGAACCTATGTCGAGAAGGGTCAGACTCTGTTCATTATCGACCCGAAGCTTTACAAGGCTCATGTGGAGAGTGCGAAGGCGCGTTTGAACAAGGCTCGGGCGCAGGCGTTGCGTGCGCAGCGCGACCTTAACCGCATTCGTCCGCTGTATGAGCAGAATGCGGTGAGTCAGCTCGATTTGGACAATGCCATAGCCGCCTACGAGAGTGCCAATGCCGACGTGGTGGTGAGCGAGGCCGACCTCACGCAGGCCGAGATGATACTGGGTTACACCACGGTGAAGTCGCCCATATCGGGATACATTTCGGAGCGCAGCGTCGATGTCGGAACGCTTGTGGGTCCTGGCGGCAAATCGCTGCTGGCGACGGTGGTGAAGAGCGATTCGGTTCGTATCGACTTCAGCATGACGGCGTTGGATTATCTGCGTTCGAAGGCCCGCAACGTCAATATCGGACACAAGGACACCACCCGCAAGTGGGACCCTTACGTGACCATTACTTTGGCCGACGGTTCGGAGTATCCCTATCGCGGTTTGGTGGATTTTGCCGACCCGCAGGTCGATTCCCGCACGGGAACCTTTTCGGTGCGTGCGGAGATGGCCAATCCCGAACACGTTTTGCTGCCGGGTCAGTTTACGCGCGTGAAGATGCTGCTGGACGTCCGCGAGGATGCGGTAGTGGCGCCCACGCGGGCTTTGGAGATAGAGAAGGGCGGTGCATATATATATGTAGTGCGTCCCGACAGCATTGTAGAGCGTCGTTTTGTGGAGACGGGTCCCGAACTTGAGAATGCGACGGTCATAGAGCGCGGTCTGGGCCGCGGCGAGTATATTGTGGTGGAGGGTTACCACAAGCTGTCGCACGGAATGAAGGTTGCTCCAGTGGGCGATGCGATAAAGGCGGAGCAGGAGGAGATGGCCGGCGGAGAGTCGTCGGATGATACGGAAGCCGTGGCGGCGGAGGCCGATTCGGCGGCTGAAGAGTCTGAAACCGAAGTTGAGCAGTAAGCGATGAAGTCCGATTTCTTTATAGACAGGCCGGTATTTTCGACAGTGTTGTCCATAGTCATTGTGATTTTGGGCGTCATCGGTTTGGTGCTGCTGCCGGTCGATCAGTATCCCGACATCGTGCCTCCGGTGGTCAAGATTTCGGCTTCGTATCCGGGAGCCGATGCCCAGACCGTGACTCAGGCCGTTGCCACTCCCATCGAACAGAATCTGAACGGTACGCCGGGCATGATATATATGGAGTCTTCGAGTTCCAATTCGGGAGGTTTTTCAGCCACGGTGACTTTCGACATTTCGACCGACCCCGACATTGCGGCGGTCGATATTCAGAACCGTTTGAAGAAGGCCGAGGCCAATTTGCCGGCCGAGGTCGTGCAGAACGGCATTTCGGTCGAGAAGCAGGCTTCGAGCCGGTTGATGACCATTACGCTGTTGTCGTCGGACCCGAAGTTCGACGAGGTCTATCTTTCTAACTATGCGACGCTGAATGTGCTGGATATGCTTCGCCGTGTGCCGGGAGTGGGCAGTGTGTCGAATGTGGGCAGCCGATACTACGCGATGCAGATATGGGTTCAGCCCGACAAGCTTGCCGATTTGGGTCTTACGGTCAAGGATTTGCAGACGGCTCTCAAGGACCAGAACCGCGAATCTGCGGCCGGAGTGTTGGGTCAGGCTCCCATGGAGGGGGTGGATGTCACCATTCCGATTACCGCTCAGGGGCGTTTGTCGTCGGTAGCGGAGTTCGAGCAGATTGTGGTGCGAGCCAACTCCGACGGTTCGATTATTCGTCTGCGCGATGTGGCCCGCATATCGCTCGAGGCGGCCTCTTACAACACCGAGAGCGGAATCAACGGTGACAATGCCGCAGTGCTGAATATCAATATGTTGCCGGGAGCCAACGCCATGGAGGTGGCCGGACAGGTCAAGGAGGCGATGACCGAAATCAGCCGCAACTTTCCCGAAGGCATTACCTACAATATTCCGTTCGACATGACGGAGTATATTTCGCAATCCATTCATCATGTTTACCGCACGCTTTTCGAGGCGTTGCTGTTGGTGATTTTCGTGGTATTCCTGTCGTTGCAGAGTTGGCGTGCGACGCTTATTCCCACCATAGCCGTTCCCATTTCGCTTATCGGAACATTCGGAGTGATGCTTGTTTTCGGTTTTTCGCTCAACATGATGACGCTGTTGGGTTTGATTTTGGCCATAGGCATTGTGGTGGATGACGCGATAGTGGTGGTGGAGAATGTCGACCGCATAATGACGCAGGAGGGGTTGTCGCCATACGAGGCCACCAAGAAGGCGATGAGCAGTTTGGGCGGAGCGCTTATAGCCATGTCGTTGGTATTGTGTGCCGTATTCGTGCCGGTAAGTTTTCTTTCGGGCATAACGGGTCAGCTTTATCGTCAGTTCACGATTACGATTGCCGTTTCGGTCATCATATCGACCGTTGTCGCGCTTACGCTGAGTCCGGTCATGTGTTCTCTGTTTTTGCGTCCGCAGAGGGGCCGCAAGAACCGCATATTCCGCCGCATAAACTATTGGTTGTCGATGGGCAACAAGTTCTACGCCAACGTTATAATCGTGGCGCTTACCCGTTCGAAGCGGGTGTTTGCGGCATTCGGGATTGTGCTGATAGGAATATGGCTTATGAACGAGTTGCTGCCGCAGAGTTTTCTGCCGCAGGAGGACCAGGGATATTTTACCGTGGAGTTGGAGTTGCCCGAGGGGGCTACTATCGAGCGTACCCGCAAGGTTACCGACCGTGCGATGGAGTATCTGATGCAAGACCCCGATGTGGAGTATGTTTTGAATGTTACGGGTTCGAGTCCGCGCGTGGGTACGAGTCAGTCGCGGAGTCAGCTCACGGTGATTCTCAAGCCGTGGGGCGAGCGCAAGACCGACGACATAGGCGAGGTCATGCAGCGTGTCCGCAAGGAGTTTTCGCGTTATCCCGAGAGCAAGGTTTATCTGTCGCGTCCGCCGGTGATTCCGGGGCTTGGAACTTCGGGCGGATTCGAGATGTCATTGGAGGCGCGTGCGGATGCCACATATACCGATTTGCAGCAGGCTGTGGATACTCTCATGCGCTATGCGGCGATGCGTCCCGAGCTTACGGGTCTTGCATCGTCGATGCAGCGAGACATTCCGCAGTTGTATTTCGATGTAGACCGCGACAAGGCGCGTTTGCACGGAGTGCAGTTGTCTGACATTTTTTCCACCATGAAGACATTTACGGGTTCGGTCTATGTGAACGATTTCAATATGTTCAACCGAATCTACCGCGTATATATTCAGGCGGAGGCGCCGTATCGTGCCCGCCGCGACAATCTGAGTCTTTTTTTCGTGAAGGGAAGCGGGGATGCGATGATTCCTGTCACTTCGTTGGGTACGAGTCACTACACGACGGGTTCGGGGACGATACGCCGATTCAATATGTTCACTTCGGCGGCGATTACGGGCGAGGCTGCTCACGGATACAGTTCGGGTCAGGCGATGGCTGTTTTGGAGCGAATTGTGCGCGAGCATTTGCCGTCGAACATCGGAGTCGAGTGGAGCGGATTGTCCTATCAGGAGAAGCACGTCAGCGGTCAGACGGGTTTGGTATTGGCCTTGGCATTTTTGTTTGTTTTTCTGTTTCTTGCGGCGCAGTATGAGAGTTGGACGGTGCCTGTGGCGGTGATATTGTCGTTGCCTGTGGCGGGAATCGGAGCCTATTTGGGCATTTGGATATGCGGACTCGAGAACAACATATATTTCCAGATAGGATTGGTTATGCTTGTGGGTCTTGCTGCCCGCAACGCCATTCTGATTGTAGAGTTTGCGAAGGAGGAGGTCGAGAAGGGCCGCGACATTGTGGCGGCGGCGCTTACGGCGGCGCATTTGCGTTTCCGTCCCATAGTCATGACTTCGTTGGCGTTCATACTGGGGCTTTTGCCGTTGGTATTTGCATCGGGTCCGGGTTCGGCGAGTCGTCAGGGAATAGGTACGGGTGTTTTTTTCGGGATGCTTGTAGCCATTACGGCGGGAATCGTGTTTGTGCCGTTCTTTTTCGTGTGGATTTACAGAATCAAGGCTAAACTGAAAGAGAGAAAGGGATGAGACGTGCATTGAGATATTTGATGTCGGCGGTTGTGTCGGCGGTTGTTGTTGTGTGGGCGGGCTGTTCGGCTGTTCGGGAGTGCAAGGAGCCGGAGTTGAATTTGCCCGAGAGCATAGCGGGGATGGATGCCGATTCCATGACTATTGCCGATGTAGGATGGTGGGAGTTTTACGGCGATGCGGATTTGCGATATATAATCGAACGCACGCTCGAACATAATAAGAAGGTATTGGCGGCTGCGGCTCGTGTGGAGCAGTTGCGTGAGTTGTACCGAATAGGGAAGGCTAACCGATTGCCGAATTTGAATTTTGTAGCTCCGTTCAATAACGAGACGAATGATTATTGGCAGGAGTCGCCGTTGCGCGACCCCGAATTCGGACTCAAGTTTTCGATACGCTGGGAGTTGGATTTTTGGGGGAATCTTCGTTGGGCGAAGCGCAAGGCGGGAGCCGAATATGAGGCGACGATAGAGGATGAGCGGGCTGTGCGCATGATGTTGGTAGCTGAAGCTGCTTCGGCCTATTTTCGTTTGGTGGCGTTGGACAACGAGCTTGAGATTGTCCGTCGGACGATGAATACGCGATTGGAGGGGGTTGAGATGGCCCGCATTCGATTCGAGGGAGGCGTTACCAACGAGATTGTCTACCGTCAGGCGCAGATGGAGTATGCGATGGTGGCCACGCGCATTCCCGATTTGGAGTACGGCATACAGGTATTGGAGAATGCACTTGCGTTGTTGATGGGGGAGTATCCCGATTTGGAGATATCGCGGAGCGGCGGTTTGCAGGATGACGATTTGCCTGAGCGGTTGCCGGTTGGTGTTCCGTCGGTATTGTTGCAGCGTCGTCCCGATGTACGGGCTTCGGAGCAGCGTTTGAAGGCTTCGATGGCGGCTGTGGGGGTGGCATATGCCGACCGTTTTCCGCGAATGATAATCGATTTGACGGGAGGAGTTGAGGATAACGGATTGCGCGGATTGTTGCGTTCGCCGTTCAGTTATATTGCGGAGACTTTGACTGCGCCTATTTTCGGATTCGGCCGCAAGCGTGCGAAGTATAAGGCGTCGATTGCTGCGTATGATGAGGCTCGGTTCAATTACGAGCAGAAGGTTTTGGAGGTATTCAAGGAGGCTGACGATGCGGTGGCGTATTGTGAGAGTACGCGTTCGGCGTCGGCATTGCGTGAGCGTCAGTTGAATGCGGCACGGGAGTATGACCGTTTGACTCACAGTCAGTTCACGGCGGGATCCATTCGATATTTGGATGTGCTTGATGCTCAGCGTCGTTATCTTGAGGCGCAAATCGGCATGAACAATGCCATTCGGGACGAGCATCTTGCTCTTGTACAGCTTTATAAGGTTTTGGGCGGCGGTTGGCAGATAGAGGACTCCGGCGATGAAAAATGATTGTGGTATTTAATCTGCGCGAAAAAAGAAGGTCATGCAAATGACATTCTTTTTTTGTTTGTCGCTTTTGCCCGCAAAAGCGACAAAAAGGCTTTAGCCTTTTTTCTTATGCATATTCACATTCCCTCCCCTCTCCCCTCCCTTTGCCAAAGGGAGGGGTATCATGGTGCTATCCCGAAACTTTACGTTTTGTCTGAAAACCATAACTTTCCTTGTCATCTTGAGCGGAGAGAGCGACAGCGAACGCAGTCGAACCGACGCCAAACCGAGGGCAAAGAGTGCT
>JAFLRS010000070.1 GCA_022511355.1 Alistipes sp. | reverse complement strand
TATTAACCATTAAAAACAATAAAACAATGAAAAAACTTTTATTTATGCTGCTGTGCCCCGCGTTGCTTGCAGGTTGTGACAAAAATAACGAAACAAATAAAGGTGCTGTTTATGGCGAGACCTTTGTCGAGACCGTTTCGGGTCTCGATATGAAGATGATTTTCGTCGAGGGCGGAGCTTTTTCGATGGGTGCGACTGCCGAGCAGGAAGACGATGCGAATGATTGTGACTCCCCTAATGAATACCCCGTTCGTGCAATAACTCTCGATTCGTTCTATATTGCCGAGTGCGAAGTCACCCAATCGCAATGGAGGAAAGTCATGGGTTCTAATCCGAGCTGTTCCGAAGGCGAGGATTTGCCTGTTGAAAATGTCAGCTGGAATGATGCAAAGGAGTTCTGCGAAAAGTTGAGTGAATTGACCGGCAGAAAATATATGCTTCCCACCGAAGCCCAGTGGGAGTATGCCGCTCGGGGAGGAAAGAAGAGCAAAGGGTTCAAATACAGCGGAAGCAATGATTCAGACGATGTTGCATGGCACTTTTACAATAGCGATAACAGCATTCATTCCGTTAAAACAAAACTGCCGAATGAACTCGGATTGTACGATATGAGCGGCAATGCATTAGAGTGGTGTCAGGACCGGTATCGCAACAAATATGACGAGTCGGATACAATCAATCCTGCGGGTCCTTCATCAGGTTCGTCCCGTGTGCGTCGCGGCGGCAGTTGGTTTGCCGATGTACGTGATTGTCGTGTTTCGAGTCGTGGCGGCGAGGCTGCGGACTACCGTGACAGCGGTAGCGGCTTTCGGGTTGCGCTTATTCCTTAATATTAGGTTTTGTTATTGTAAAAGGATGCCGTTTCGGCATCCTTTTTTGTTTTTAATCGTTCCTCTCCGTTCAAGAAGACAGAAAGAAACGGTCAAAAGCGACATAAAATTGCGGCCGAAGCAGCGAAAAATCGCTAATTATTCACGCGATAAGCTCTTTGTACGCCTTTGATTCGCATAAGCGAATGAATAAGAGTATCTACGGTGGCGGCACTCGGAACTTCGACATTCACGGTTCCCGTGACGCTGCCGTCGGCACGCGAAGAGAAACTCATCGAACGCATATTGAGCTTCAAATCCCGACTTATAACTTCGGTGATTTTGTTGGCTACGCCTGCCGAATCCTGCGCGACGATGGTGACCGTAGCGCGGAATGAACCGTCGGCATTGCCGCGCCAACGTGCTGCCATTATGCGGTAGGGATACTGTTCTTTCATTCGTCGGGCATTGGGGCAGTCGGTGCGGTGAATGGTGATGCCCGAATTAATGGTCACGAATCCGAATATGTCGTCGCCTTTGATGGGGTTGCAGCACTTGGCTAATTTGTATTCGATGTTGTTGATTTTTTCGTCGATGACGAGAGCGTCGCCCGAGGATGATTCGCGCCGATTGCCTGCTGTTTGTTTTTGTTTTTCGGCTTCGGCTTCGGCGAGTGCTGCGCGTCTTTCTTCGGCTGCTTCGCCCGAGATATGTCGTGCGAGGACCTCTTTTATGTCGGCGAGGTCGATGCGTTGTGTGGCCACCGATTCGTAGAGGATGGTTCCCGTGCGCAGACGATAGAATTTGACCAGATAGGCTACTGCTTCGTCGATGGTTATGGCGAGTTTCCAGTTTTTGATTTTGCGTTCCAGTTCTTCGCGACCCGACTTGGCATTTTTGGCCTGTTCCTCACGCAGGAACGACTTGATTTTGTTTCGGGCCTTCGACGTGACGACGAAGTTGAGCCAATCGGCTTTGGGTATTTGGTTTTTCTGCGTGAATATTTCGGCTATATCTCCGTTTTTTAGCACTTCGCGGATAGGTACGGCGCGACCGTTCACTTTGCCGCCCGAGCAGGTTGAACCGAGATTGGTGTGTATGTCGAATGCGAAATCGAGGAGTGTTGCGCCTTCGGGGAGTTTTCGTATGTCGCCGTTGGGGGTGAATACGAATATTTCGCCGGTTGCGGGTTTGGCTTCGAAACGCTGTGCGAGCGAATGTGTGGTATCTTCGAGCAGTTCGCGCAGCCGCGTGAGCCACTGTTCGCTGGTCTGTCCGCCCTGATTCACGCCTTTGTAGCGCCAGTGTGCGGCGATGCCCCGTTCGGCGACGTCGTTCATGCGTTCGGTGCGTATCTGGATTTCGACCCAGCGACCTTCGCCTGCCGAGACGGTGGTATGCAGCGATTCGTAACCGTTCGATTTGGGGATGGTTATCCAGTCGCGCATACGTTCGGTGTTGGGGGTGTAGATGTCGCTGACGACGGAGTATACGGTCCAGCACTGCCGCTTTTCGGCTTCGCGCGGACAGTCGATAATGATTCGTATTGCGAATATGTCGTAGACGCCTTCGAAGGGTACGCGTTGTTTGCGCATTTTGTTCCATATCGAGAATATGGATTTGGTGCGGCTTTTTATGTGGTACTTTATGCCGAGCGAATCGAGCTGACCGGTAATAGGTTCTATGAATTTGGCTATAAAGCTCTGACGTTCCGATTCGGTCTGTTCGAGTTTGGTTTTTATGGCGTTGAAATCTTCGGGTTCGAGATAGGAGAGCGACACATCTTCGAGTTCGCTCTTTATGTTGTAGAGTCCGAGTTTGTGAGCTATCTGTGCATAGAGGTTCATGCTTTCCCAGCTCTTTTTGCGTCGTTTCTCTTTGGGGAAGGTATCGAGGCTGCGCATAACCTCGAGTCGGTCTGCGAGTTTGATAAGGATTACGCGCGGATCTTCGGAGTAGGAGACGATCATGTCGCGGAAGTCGGAGGCCTGTTCTTTCGATACTTTGAGTTTTATGGCCGAGATGTTCGACAGTCCGACGGTTATGCCCACCACTTCGTCGCCGAAGAGTGTGCGAATCTCTTCGAGCAGTTGTACGAGTTCGGGGTCTTTTTCTTTGTCGGCGATGCGCACCACGTCGTGAATTATGGCGGCCACGGCCGAATTGCGTCCCAATCCTATCTCCGAAACCACTATCATGGCGACGGCGGCGCCGTGAGCGGGCATGGGTGAGCCGTCATAGCGCATACGTCCGGCGAGTCGTTCTTCCGCGAATGCGAGAGCTTTGTCCACGGCCTGTTGCGTGGTTTCCGAATAGTTGTTGCGGATGTAATCCCTTAATTTGTTGTATTGTTCGAGCATAGCGTTGCAAATATAGCGAAAAATTTACGGACGGCGGACTTCGTATATCGATTCGTCGGAGAGGGCATACCTGCGTCGCTCTTCGCGGGTGAGTGTTGCGGCGTAGTCGATTTCCTCCACTTCGAAACCCGCACTGCGCAGACGGTCGGCATAGTCGCGGCCGTAGATGCGGCGATGGTCGTACTGTCCGAATATTCGGGTGCGTTCCGCGGGGTCGGTCACCGAATCGTCCTCGAAGGTTTCGGCGCGCGAAGGGTCCACGGGCGAGAGTATCACTCCGCGGGCGCCGTGTTTCATTACGCGCAGCACTTCGCGCATGGCCCGACGGTCGTCGTCGATGTGTTCCATTATGTGGTTGCAGATTACGAAGTCGAACGATTCGTCGGCAATCGGAATCTCTTTTATATCGAAGTGCATTTTGGCCAGCGGACTCTCCAGATCGGCCGTTACGTAGCGTTCGGGCGTCGGGGCGTAGATTTTCGAGAACCGCTTCATGAGCGACGCTTCGGGCGCTATGTGGAGCAGTGCCGGACGCTGCGCGGCGATGTCGGTTTCGCGGGTGAGCCACAACCACAGCAGACGGTGACGTTCCAGCGACAGACAGCGCGGACACAAGGCATCTTCACGTGGCGAGACATATCCGTAGGGCAGAAATTTCCTTCGGCGGCATCCGCATACGGGGCATTCGCGTCCGCGGCCTGCATACAGGAGTCCGAGCAGCGGAACGCCCGCACCCGCCAGCCGTTGCAGCAGCGGACGCGGAAAGGTGTTGAGCAGAAATTTCACCAACCGTTTCATGCGCTTATTCGCCGAACAGTTTTTTTACCTCGGCTTCGCTGTCGTGCAGCCGCTTTTTGCAGAGGTCGATAAGTTTGGCGGCCCTTTCTACCTTTGCGGCGAGGGTGTCCACGTCGATGTTCTCTCCGCGCAGTTCGGCCAGAATCTTCTCTATTTCGGCCATAGCCTCCGTGTAGGAGACCGTTTTCTCGTTCTTTTTGTCGCTCATATTCTATTGATTCTCTTTTATTTCGGTGTGTATAACGCCGTCGGCCAGCTCTATTGTCATCGTTTGTCCGCCGTGCAGTCCCTTTGCCGAACGCACCGCCTGTCCGTCGATGCGGGCCACTGCGAAACCGAGTCTCATTATCTGTTTCGGGGAGCGGCTTTCGACGATTTGACCGAGTGCCGAGAGCTTGTTGCGTTCGGTTTCGATTGCGGTTTCGGCGTTGTCGCGAAGCTTTTCGAATGCGGCGGCGACTCTCTGCGACTGAAGCGAAAATACCGCTTCGGCACTGCTTCGCAGCGTGTTGGCTGCCCGTTCGAGCCGCAGTTCGTGCGAACGGGTTATGCCGGTGAAGAGGTCGTGCAGCTGTACGGCGGCATACTCCAGCGCACCTTCGATTTGAGCCATGCGGTCGTTGAGCCATCCGGCCACGGCGGTTGGGGTTTTGAGCGGAGTGTGGGCCACCATATCGACCACGCTGACATCCTTGTCGTGTCCGATGCCGGTGATTACGGGCAGCGGGAATTGCGCTATGTGCGAGGCTAAACGATACGAATTGAAGCAGTTGAGGTCGGTTACGGCACCTCCGCCGCGGAGTACGGCCACGGCATCGAACCGTTCCTGCAGTGCGGCTATGCGTTCGAGCGACTCTATCACCGAATCCTCGCTCGCCGGGCCTTGCATCACCGAATCGAACAGCACCGTGCTGAAGGCGTAACCTCCGCTGCGCAGTTCGTTGCAGAAGTCCTGAAATCCGGCGGCGGTGCTGCTCGAGATTACGGCTATGCGCTGCACTACTGCTGGCATTCGGAGTTCGCGGTTCATGTCCCATACGCCGTCGCTTTTCAGACGGGCGATTGTCTGCTGTTTGCGCAGTTCCATGTCGCCGAGGGTATATGAAGGGTCGATGTCGGTTATCTGCAGCGACAGACCGTAGAGTTCGTGGTAGTTCACCGTGACCCGCACCAGCACCACTATTCCGCGTTGGAGTTTTTGTCCGCTTTCGGCTTCGAAGCGTCCGGCTATGCGCAGGTAGTTCGAACGCCATATTACGCCGCGGGCCTGTGCGCGTGCTATGCCGTCGGCATTGTCATCTTTTTCGACAAGCTCCAAATAGCAGTGTCCCGAGGAGTTGATTTTCAAATCGGCAATTTCGGCGCTGACCCACAATGGTTCTGAGAAACAATCCTCCAGCAGACCTTTTATTGAGGTCTGCAATTGGGAGAGTGTTATGCGCATGGGTTCGCTCATCGCCTAAAGTCTTATCAGATAGCGTTCGCGCGGCATGGACTTGCCTTTGGGCAGCCGCACCTGCAGTACGTGAGCCGTCGCGACAGGCACTCCGTTGCGTGAAGCTGGCTTCCAGTGCGGATTTTTCACATATTCGTTCAGTGCCGACATGACCCTCCGTTTGAGACGGCGGTCGGTGGCTTCGAGTACCTCTCCGGGTGTTATGCGGCCGTCTTCGGTGACTGTGTAGCGAATCGAAACGCGTGCCGCAGGCTCTTCGTCGCCCCATTTCACGAGCGACTCCACACGGTCGTCGAACGGGATTCCGCCATCCTCGAAACGGGCCGGTTCGTCATACTTCAGCGTCACGTGAATAATTCCGTTGTTGGCCCGTGCGCCGTACTTTTCGACGCTCGTTTCATTCACCGCTTCGGTGTCGATGCGTTCTATGTTTTCGGGGCTTATCGCCTTCAGGTCGGTGAGTTCGGTGAGCTGTCCGTTTACGATTATCAGCGGCGGCTGCGCAAACGAAAAGAGCGGTACGGACAAGAGTACCGCCGCCATTGCCGATATTTTCAATAACCTCGTTTTCACATCGTGTCTAACGTGTGCGGACTATGAAATATTGTTTTACAGTTCGCTCTCTTTCAGACGTTCGGCATTTTCGGCCACTATGAGGTGGTCGATGCAGTCCTGAATATCGCCGTCCATGAAGGCTCCCAGATTGTAAATCGTGTAGTTGATGCGATGGTCTGTTATTCGTCCCTGCGGATAGTTGTAGGTGCGGATTTTTGCCGAACGATCGCCGGTCGACACCATCGTTTTGCGTTTGGAGGCTATTTCGTCGAGATACTTCGAATATTCGAGGTTGAAGACGCGTGTGCGCAGTTCTTCGAAAGCTTTGTCGAAGTTTTTGAGCTGCGATTTCTGATCCTGACACTGCACGACTATTCCGGTGGGGATGTGCGTGAGCCTGATAGCCGAGTAGGTGGTGTTCACCGACTGTCCGCCGGGTCCCGATGCGCAGAATATATCCTTGCGGATGTCGTTCATCGAGATTTCGATATCGAACTCTTCGGCTTCGGGCAGCACGGCCACCGACGCTGCCGAGGTGTGTACGCGGCCTTGGGTTTCGGTTTGTGGTACGCGCTGCACGCGGTGTACTCCCGATTCGTATTTGAGGGTTCCGTATACGTTCTGTCCCGTGACCTTCATCACTACCTCCTTGTAGCCGCCGACGGCGCCGTCCGAGAAAGAGGTGATTTCGTAACGCCAGCCTTTGTTTTCGATATATTTGGTATACATACGCAGCAGGTCGCCTGCGAATATGGCGGCTTCATCTCCGCCCGTACCTCCGCGAATCTCGACGATTGCATTTTTGGCATCCTGGGGGTCTTTCGGAATCAGAAGCAGTTTTATCTCCTCCTCCATGCGTTCGATTGCGGGTTCGAGTTCGGTAATCTCGCCGCGAGCCATTTCGCGCATCTCTTCATCCTTGTCGTTGGCCAGCACATCTTTGGCTTCGGCCAGATTGGCCAATGCCGTGCGGTAACGCTCCGAGGTCTCGATTATGGGTTCCAACTCCTTGAACTCCTTGTTGTACTGCACGAAGGTCTTCACGTCGGCGATGACTTCGGGGTCGGTGAGTTTCTGACCAATCTCCTCGTATTTGAGCTTCAGACCGTCCAGACGGTCGAGTATCGTGGTATCTGCCATAACTTAAATATCAAAAGTGTTGCAAAGATAGCTTTTTTGCGCCAAAAATTCAAATTCGTCCGTTTTCGCTCTCTCGGCCGACGGCCGCTATTCGAGCCTTTTGAGCCAGCGCAGCAGCAGATGCTGCCATTCGCTTTTGTATTCGAACCAGTCGTTGAATCCCCAGCCGTGTCCTCCGGTGGGGAATACGGTCATTGCGGCCGGAACCCCGTGACGCTTGAGCGCCGAATAGTATGCCGCCGCGCCTGCAGGCGGAACTCCCGTGTCGTTGTCGCTGAGCAGCAGCAGGGTGGTCGGCGTCGTTGCGGTCACGTGCTTCTCCAAAGAGTATTTTTCGCTCTCTTCGACGGTGCGTTCCCGCCCTAACAGATTGTCGAACGAACCTTTGTGGGTGGCATTCTCCTCCGACGAAATTACGGGATAGAAGAGAATCGCGAAATCGGGTTTGTCGCCGTCGGCCGCAAGGGTCGAGAGGCAAGCCGCCAGATGCCCGCCGGCCGAAAATCCCATGATGCCTGTTTTGTGCGGGTCGGCTCCTCTCGCAACGGCGTCTTCACGCACTCGCCGCAGAGCCTCCGCAGCATCTTCCGACGGCACTTCGGGATGTCCGTTCGGAAGCCGGTATTTCAACACGTATGCCGTTATTCCGTTTTCGGCGAGCCATGAAGCCACTTCCCGGCCCTCGTGCCCTATGGCGAGCATTTCGTAGCCTCCGCCCGGACATATTACCACCGACTGCCCCGTACTTTTTCGGGGGTCGGCATCGAATACGAACAGTTCGGCGTGTACCGTGTTGGCGATGCGCTTCGGGTCTGAAAGAAGCTCTTCGCCTTTAAGTCCGTTCGAATGCGGTGCCGTTGAGTTGTCCCACAAACTTATGGTTCGGTCCTGACCGAAATCGGGTTTTTGGGCGGCGGCGTTCGAATATGCGGCGGCGGCAAGCAGCATTGCCGATAACAGAAGAGGTTTCATCTATTTTACTATGTTGATAATCTTGCCGGGTACCACGATTATCTTCTTCGGAGCGGCGCCCTCGAGCCATTTTTGAGCCTCGTCGGTCTTCACTATGTCGGCCGAAATCTCGTCGGGAGTCGCGGCGAGGGGATAGAGTCTCCTGAAGCGCATTTTGCCGTTCACGGATACGGGATATTCGAACGAATTCTCCTGCAGCAGAGTTTCGTCGTAGTGGGGGTAAGCAGCGTCGCAAACGGTGCTGCTGTGTCCGAGCAGCGACCACAGCTCTTCGGCGATGTGTGGTGCGAAAGGCGATATGAGTACGACGAGCGGTTCCACGATTTCGCGTTTGCGGCATTCGCCCAGTTCGTTGAGGCATATCATGAAGGCTGCGACCGAAGTGTTGAACGAGAAGTTTTCGATATCTTCGCGAACTTTTTTGATGGTTTTGTGCAGCGATTTAAGTTCTTTGTCGGTGGGTTTTTCGTCGTTCACGGCGAAGTTGCCCGAGCGGTCGAAGCAGAGTCTCCAGAATTTGCGCAGGAATTTGTGTACGCCGTCGATGCCGTTGGTGTCCCAGGGTTTCGACTGTTCGAGCGGTCCGAGGAACATTTCGTACATACGCAGCGTATCGGCTCCGTACTGTTCGACTATGTAGTCGGGGTTCACGACGTTGTACATCGATTTCGACATCTTTTCGACGGCCCATCCGCAGATGTATTTTCCATCTTCGAGTATGAATTCGGCATTGGCGAATTCGGGTCTCCATGCGCGGAACGCCTCGAGGTCGAGGACGTCGTTTTTCACTATGTTTACGTCCACGTGAATTTCCTGAGTTTCATACTCTTTGCGAAGTCCGAGCGACACGAATTTATTGGTGCCCACAATTCGGTATACGAAGTTGGAGCGGCCCTGAATCATGCCCTGATTTATAAGTTTTTTGAACGGTTCGGATTCGCAGACATATCCGAGGTCGTAGAGGAACATATTCCAGAAGCGCGAATACATCAGATGCCCCGTGGCGTGTTCGATGCCTCCGATGTAGAGGTCCACGCTGCGCCAGTATTCGTCGGCTTGTCGGCTTACGAGTTCGTGGTCGTTGTGAGGGTCCATGTATCGGAGATAGTAGGCCGACGAACCTGCGAATCCGGGCATGGTCGATGTTTCGTACTCCCAGCC
>JAFLRS010000007.1 GCA_022511355.1 Alistipes sp. | reverse complement strand
TCGGTGGATCCGGTGCGCGACAAGGAGATCATCGACACCGAATTGCAGCTGAAGGATCTCGAAACGGTCGAAAACCGCATAGGCAAGGTGCAGAAACAGGCTCAGACCGGCGGCGACAAAACGGCCAAAAGGGTATACGAACTTTTGCTTCGTTACAAAGAGGCATTGGAGAAGGGTCTGAGCGCACGAACGGTGGAGGTTGAAAAGGATGACCGCAAGTTGCTTGGCGATTTGAATCTGCTCACCGACAAACCGGTTCTCTACGTCTGCAACGTGGACGAAAAGAGCGCAGTCGGCGGCAATGCCTACACCGAAGCCGTAGCAAAGGCTATCGAGGGCGAGGGTGCGCAAATGCTGATTGTAGCCGCCGCCACCGAAGCCGATATCGCCGAACTGGAGAGCTATGAGGAGCGTCAGATGTTCCTCGAGGATATGGGTCTTGCCGAGTCGGGAGTCAATCGGCTTATAAAGTCGGCCTACCGTCTGCTCGAACTCGAGACGTTCTTCACCACCGGTCCCGACGAATCGCGCGCATGGACGTATCGCAAAGGAATGAAAGCACCGCAGACCGCAGGAATCATACACACCGATTTCGAAAAGGGCTTCATACGTGCCGAAGTCATCAAGTACGACGACTACGTAAAGCTCGGTTCGGAAAAGGCTTGCCGCGATGCCGGAAAGATAGGCATCGAAGGCAAGGAGTATACGGTATGCGACGGCGACATCATGCACTTCCTGTTCAACGTATAAACAAAAAACCGATTAAAAACATAGAAACGATGAAAGAGAGAGAAGTAAGAGTGCGGTTTGCACCGAGTCCCACCGGACCGCTCCACATAGGAGGAGTACGCACGGCACTGTACAACTATCTGTTTGCCCGCCGTCACGGCGGAACGATGATTCTGCGCATCGAGGATACCGATTCGCAGCGTTTCGTGCCCGGAGCCGAGGATTACATAATCGAATCGCTCAAGTGGTGCGGCATCGAAATAGACGAAGGCGTAGGGGTCGGAGGTCCGCATACGCCGTATCGTCAGAGCGAACGCAAGGAACTCTATCTTAAATATGCGCTGCAACTGGTCGAGGCCGGCTGGGCCTATTACGCATTTGACACGGCCGAAGAGCTTGAAACTCTCCGCAAGCAGTACGAGGATGAAGGCAAAACCTTCGCCTACAACTATGAAGTGCGCGAGCAGCTGCCCACGTCGCTGGCTCTCTCCGACGAAGAGGTAAAGGCACGCATCGCACGCGGCGACCGTTGGGTCATCCGCTTCAAGATGCCGGCTCACGAAACGGTGAAAATGCACGACCTTATCCGCGGAGATGTGGAGGTGGATACATCGACGCTCGACGACAAGGTACTCTACAAGTCGGCCGACGAACTGCCCACCTATCATCTCGCCAATATCGTGGACGACCATCTGATGGAGGTGTCGCACGTAATTCGCGGTGAGGAGTGGCTGCCGTCGCTGCCTTTGCACTATCTGCTCTACAAGGCGTTCGGATGGGAGCAGACACAGCCCGAATTCGCACATCTGCCTCTATTGCTGAAACCTACGGGCGGCGGAAAACTCTCGAAACGCGACGGCGACAAGATGGGTTTCCCCGTATTCCCGCTCTATTGGGTATCACCCTCGACCGGCGAGACGGCTCACGGTTATCGTGAGGACGGCTATTTCCCCGAAGCATTCATAAATATGCTGGCTCTGCTGGGCTGGAATGCCGGAACCGAACAGGAGATTTTCTCGATGCAGGAGCTTATCGATGCATTCTCGCTCGAACGCGTCTCGAAAGCGGGAGCACGTTTCCAGCCCGAAAAGGCGAAATGGTTCAATGCGCAGTATATGCACCACAAATCGGAGCAGGAACTTGCGAAGCTATACCAACCCATTCTGAAGGCTCACGGCGTGGAGGTTTCGGACGAACTGGCAGGCAAAGCGGCATGGATAATGCGCGAACGCGCCACCTTTATCGGCGATTTGTGGGATTTGACCTCGTTCTTCTTCGTGGCTCCGACCGAGTACGAGGAGAAGCAGACCAAAAAGTACTGGAAAGGCGACAATCCGGCCATATTGCGCGAATTGCGCGAGGTGCTCGCGTCGATAGAAGACTTCTCGCTCGAGAATACCGAACACATAGTTCACGCATGGATAGAGCAAAAAGGCTACGGCATGGGACAGGTCATGAACACGCTGCGTCTGGCGCTGGTGGGTGCAGGCAAAGGCCCGGGTATGTATGACGTAACGTCGTTCATCGGCAAAGAGGAGTGTCTGCGCCGAATAGATGCCCTTTTGGCCAATGTGCAGCCGGCGCAATAGGATAGAATACAAATACAACCTGATAAAAACTACGAAAAACTATGAGCATCGAACAACATGTGTGGGGAATGACCCACGAAGGTGAAGCAGTGATACTCTACACGCTGCGCAATGATAACGGTTGCGAGATTCAGGTATGCAATATCGGAGCGACGCTGGTATCGGTCAAGAGTCCCGACCGCAACGGGGAAATCGCCGACGTAATTCTCGGCTACAAGGATTTCGAGAGTTACTGGAACGACCCTGCTTGCAGCGGTAAGAGCGTAGGTCGCGTGGCAAACCGAATTGCAGGCGGCAAGATGACCGTCGGCGGCAAGGATTACAATCTCGAGACCAATAACGGCCCCAACCATCTGCACGGCGGCTCGCACGGATTCGGAACGAAATTGTGGGAGAGTCGGGTAGAGACCAACCGCGTGGTATTCTCGCTGCTCTCCGAGGACGGAGATGCGGGCTATCCCGGCGAGGTTGCGGTAGAGGCTGCATACGACCTCGATGAGGATAACAACATCTGCATAACCTATGTGGCAAGAAGCAACGCTCTCACGCCGATAAATCTCACCAATCATACCTATTGGAATCTTTCGGGCGAGAACAGCGGCGACATTCTTTCGCACGAACTGCATCTCAACTGCTCGAATGTGCTGGAGATGAACGAAGTTCAGATTCCTACCGGCAAACTGCTGAATGTGGAGGGCACTCCTATGGATTTCCGTTCGTCGTTCCGTCGTTTTGCCGACGGCATCGACTCGGAATTCAACCATATCAAGGATTTCAAGGGTTACGACCACTTCTTCGTGCTCGACGACTGGAAGCAGAACATTTTGAGCGAGGTAGGAGAGTTGCGCGATTCTAAATCGGGCCGCAAGGTTACGGTTCTTTCGTCGCAGGCCGGAGCGATGGTATATACGGGCAACTGGCTTGAGGGCGGATGTCCGGTAACGAAATCGGGTGGTCGTTATAAGGATTATGCGGGCGTGGCAATCGAATGTCAGAATTATCCCGATGCAATCAATCATGATAATTTCCCGTCGGTGCTGCTGAATCCCGACGAGACCTATTGTCAGAAGATAGTTTTCCGGATGGGAACGTTCTAAACGTTGGCTCAAAACGACACCCAAAAACACCCCGTCGGAAAATCATGACGGGGTGTTTTTTGATATGAAAACAAAATGTACGACTGAATAATTATACATCTGCAGCCTAACTATATTCTTGTATCAGGCAGCATTTCAAGATGGTTTTATGTTGGCTAAGTCGCACGAGTAAATCCGACACTCACACTACATCGACAAAGCAAGGCAATAGTCGTTGCATAAAGAGTTTGTTTCATTACGAAAGTTTTCGTTTATGTAATACTCTATTCTAAAAGTTCATCCCAAAAAACTTTTGGTAAATAAATGTTATTTATATCCATAGCTTTATAAAACAATGGTGCAATTTGCGATGGAGTAAATCCGGCCATCCCACAACCTATTCTTATGACCATAAATTTCATATATGAGTGCTGTTGTGCATATATAATAAAATCGTCTACATAAGGTTTTATATCTTGGATAGCATCAAATGATACAGGAATGGCGTAACTATTTCCCTGTATACCGACTTTCTGTCCTTGTATAGCACCGAACTGCTTGCGTGCTAATTCAGCAGCACCTCTAATATGATTACCATACAAGTCGCTTCCAAACACAAAAATCTCATTCCGTTGTAGGCGCTGGATATTTTTAGGCGTGCTTCTGCTATGTTTTATCCATTCATTCCTATTTGAACAAGTTACGACATTATTAACCTTTTTGAGGATTTCAGCTATGACATTTATATTTAGATTGTATGATGACTGCGTACCAAATGTCGTTCGATCTTCCACTATGACTCTATTATCATTAATATCAAATAATGATAGCCTATAATAATACGCTTTCCAATCATATGATACTTGTATAGTTGGATTGATACACCAGCCACCAATCAAAATATTTCTAATATGATTCTGCGTATATATGGATATTTGTAACTCTCCATTTCCTCTATTATCTGCTCTTCCATATTCAAACTCTATCGAATATATCGAGTCGTGAGTATCTTCATTTATTGGTTTAGCCTCGAGCGTTTTCCCATTTATGAATAAATCGAAAGTATTAATTTGTCGCATGATGTTCTATTAGTATTTGTACTCATTGTTACATAGATATTGATTAGCGTCTCTCGCAACATTGGTTCTTTTCGTTTTGGAATGTGGAGGATTATAAATCAAAATATACCAATCCTATCAATGGAATATTTGCTTTATACATAAAAGATTGCTCCATCTTATTACCATAAGTTGAATTACATTTTTGCACTAAACCTCCATCCATACAGTTTTGCCATTGACCACCAAAAGTATTGTGGTAATAAGATGTAACCTTCATATTTTGACTTCTATCTCCTGTAATAGGCCATATATGTGTTGTTATTGTTACTATAATAGGTATTTTGGTATAATTATTATTATAATCCACTTGATATGCTGTTGTACGTAAATTTTGTGTTTGTGTTTGCGGTCGTCCTCCATAATTTTGATCATATGACTGTCCATATGATTGAGGACGTCTTACATCATCTCTAAAAAATGGGGTGTATTGCGCTTTGGAGATGTGGCACACCAACAAAAAAAGTACGGTAAAAATAAGTTTTTTCATAATACATAATTTTATTCTTGCACCCTTCAGCCCCGAGAATGCGGGTTAGTATAAAAAGAAAGCGCAGGGCTGAAACCTATTCTGTGAAGAGGCTCTGGTAATGCCCTGCGATAAAATAAGCAACAACCCCGCACTTATCCCTATTATAAGGATATAGCGAGAAATTGCGATTGCCTACTCTCATCGCTTGAAATTTACCAGATTTCTTCACGAGAATAAACTTACGCTTTCGTAAATTCAGTATGTCACCACAAAGGTAAACAACTTTTTCCGAAAACACAATAACCGCAATCCTTTTTTCGGGGCTGTTGCAATTTTTATTCTAATTCAGCGCAAATGTCCGAAAAACTATTTTTTTCTGCAAGAGACTATGTCCTTGATTTCAAACTTTCTTATTTGCAATCTGCCGCCATTTACTCTTTTTCAAGGACTTTTTAGTTATAAAAATAAGAAGCGAGGATTAACTCCTCGCTTCTTCCGTAGTGCCCGACTACTATATTTCAAATCGCGCTCTTATAAAAGAGTTCTCCTATCGAATCTAATTCTTCGGAGTCTGCTTCGGGGCACCTTCGGGTCGGTGACCGCCACGCTCTCCATGCATTGCAGAACCACGATTCGCTCCGCCGGGATGCGCCATCTGCTGAGGTGCCTTTCCTCCATTGGGACCATGCGAATTCTCAATGCGGTAAAGCTTTGCTATCTGCTTGGCACTTAGCACCGTGCCGAATTTATCGATATACTCCTTGCGAACGGTCGCGGTACGGATTTCACGGTCGAGCCATGCATTCAGACGCGCAATGACCTGTGCATCATCCTCCTGTTTGGGGTCGAACTTGGGCTGTTCGGGCTTCTTGTCTCCGCGAAGCGCCTTGCGGTATTCCCCGTACACGGGAGCGAATGCCTTGAACTGCTCCTCATCGAGACCAAGTTCGTGACGCAGCATCTGTAAGCCTGCTTCATGTCCGTGCGCCTTATTGTTCCGGGCGGCATCGACGGTCGTTTCATGCTTTGCACGTTTTGCATGTTCGGTGTTCTTCGGCTGAGCCGACGAAATCTGTACGGCCGCTGCGACCATCAGACTTACTAAAATCATTCGTTTCATACTCTCTCTGTTTTTTGTTGTTTTTTCTTCTTGCAAACTGCAGTTTTTCCGTGTGTCACATCTATATAACGGAAAGACCCGCAATTTAAGTATATTGCGGGTCAAATTTTACGATGCCAAATTCCGCACCCATGTATATTAAAGCTCGACTATCGCTTCGTCGATAACAACCGTCCAGTCGAACAAATCGTTCGCACACTGACGCTGCATACGCGAAATCTGCGACATATCGGTAGTATCGGCCATCAGTGCATTTACGAATCGGTTCATCGTAGGATAGGCGTTATCGACCTTGCCGGCAAGACAGTTGTAGAATGCCTGCTGCTGCGAACGGTCGAGTCCCGACGGAAGCACATTGTTGCCAACCAGATAGGAGTAAGGGAATATGTGACGCATATTGCGGGCATCGGCATTCAGCTCTTCGACGATAGTCGTAACCACATAGACCTGTACCGTATCATTGACTCCGGGCATCTGTATGAATGTCGTATAGACGGGGTAGTCCTCCTCGAGGGCCAGTGCAACGTCGTCGGAGAAGAGCATGAATTCGGCATCGGTAAGGTCGTTGAGATAGACGGCCTGACGATAATCGCGCAGAGCTTCGCGCATCGCCTGACGCTGTGCCCGATTCCATTTTGCTTGCGGAGAACAGCCGAGGAAAGCGGCCGCACCCAACAGAAGAACAAGTGAAGTGGTAATAATTTTTTTCATTGCGAAAGTCTGTTGTTTATTGGTTTAACTTTCGCATGGTGGGTGCAATCCGCGTGCCAAAGAGAGTATTACAGACTCTTTCGGGCCATCTTCAGCCATCGGCGATATCCGACCACCGCAAGCACGCAATAGAGCATATACAAACCGCCCGTAATGGGGATGCCTTTATAGATGTAGAGTCCCGCCGTAATCATATCCACCGCCAGCCATACGAGCCACTGTTCGATATACTTTTGCGACAGCATCCAGTATGCCACGATGCACAGAGCCGTGGTCATACTGTCCCAAAAAGGCACCGTACTGTCGGTAAAGCGCACAAGCACCAGATATATAACCGCATGAACCGCAGCACAGGCAGCTATCAGAACGGGGATTCGCTTAAGCGGAGTATGACCTATTTCGAGCGGAGTTTTATTCGTTTCGGACTTCGATTTCCGATGCCATACCGTCAGTCCGTATACTCCGGCAAGGACATAATAGAGCTGCATCGAGCAGTCGGCATAGAGTCCCGATTTGAAGTAGAGTACGCCGTGGACAACCGGCATTACAAGACCTACGATCCACAGACGTATATCGGCTTTGTACTCGAGCCACAGATAGAGCAGCCCGAGTACCGTACCGACAATTTGCAAAATGAGTTTCAGATCCATCTTTAGAACTTAACCGTCACATTGGCCAGCGCATGCAGCGGAGCCTGCGGGAAGTAGTATGCCATATCGATTCGCGAAGGAGTGTCGCCGCTCCACGTATCCATATAGGAGTAACCGTAGCCGTTGCTGCTATAGAGCGTATTGAAGAGGTTGTATATCTGCACTCCGAAACGCACGCTGCGGATTGCCTTCGTATGGAGGGTATATCCCAAATTCAAATCCGTAACGCAATAGCGGTCGAGCGACAGAGCATCGTTCTCGTTATTGGTAAAATATTGCTTGCTGACATATTGCGTACTCAGAACGGCATCGAATCCCTTGATGTGGAAGTCGAAGAATACGCGGCTCATCACCGAGGGCGAATATGCGATTGTCTTCGTACCCAGATTTTCGCCGTAGGTGGGCGAGTAGGCCAGCAAATCGACATAATCCTTGATTCGGTTCTGACTGAAGGTGGCATTGCCGCCCAGCGTAAACCATTTCGTCGCCTGCCATGCCACCGACAGCTCTATACCGCGGCGATAGCTTTTGGGGACGTTGATATTGAGAGCGTCATCGCCGTCATTGACCATTCCGGTAGGAATAAGCTGGTCCTTGTAGGCCATATAGTAGAGATTCACGCCGAGCATCAGACGCGGAGCGGTATAACGATAACCGATTTCGTAGTCGAACATCCTTTCGGGTCGCGGATTGCTGTCATCCGGCGAGAACATATATCGGTCGGTGAAATCGGAACGCGTAGGCTCTTTTTGAGCGATGGCGAACGACGCGAAAAAGTTGTGACGGTCGCCCAAACGGTAGTCGATACCCAAGTGCGGATTGAAAAAGTTGTATTGCTCGTTGATATCGATGGGCTGCATACCGTCATCGGCATAGTTGTCGTTCGTTCCCGAAGCTTTGTAGTGAACATAACGGTACTGCAAATCGGCAAAGAGCCGCAATCCCTTTACAACCTGCCAGTTGGCTTTGGCAAAGAGGTTGGCGTCCTGTTTGTCGGCCGAATTGTCATACCAGCGGACATCTTTGTAATCGGCCTCATCCATGCCGTCCACCCAGTCGAGAGTTCCCCAGTGGGGGCAGGTATAGTAGCTCCACGAACCGCCGAATGCGACGTCGAGATTCTTGATGTTGTAGAACGCCGCCGCATTTACGCCGCCCAGATGATTGCGCATAATCTTGTTGCGAATCAGGTCGGCCTCGAGGTCGGGATCATCAGTCAGGGCATACTCGTGGAGCGAGCGTCCGGACTTGTACTGCTTGTAGAATCCGTAGCCGTATGTGTAGAATCCGGTGAAGTTCATCGACCATTTTTGGTTGAACTGATGGCTGACAATCAGCTGGTTATTGATTTGCAGATAGTTGTCTGTCTCGTTGTCGTGATAGTTCACGTACATCCACTTGTTCTTGCTGCTGTCAAAAACGTAGTGCAGACCGTCTGCTGTTTTGTATTTGCCGCTGCTGTTGTAGCGACGGCCGTTCAGTTCCATCTCCTCCTTCGTGATACCGTTGTAGGTGAGATAGGTTTTGGCCTTGCCGCCGAACGACACCAATTTGACCATGGTATTGCCGTTGTAGTATGCTCCCTGCAACATATACGACTTAAGGTCGGTGCCGCCGCGTTCGATATAGCCGTCCGAACCGATATGCGTCAGTCGGCCGTCCACCATCCAGTGGTTGCCGAGCAGACCCGAACTTATATGTACGGCCTGTTTGTTGGTATTGTAGGAGCCGTAGGAGATGGCGGCCGAGCCTCCGAATTCGGTGGAGAGCTGCGAGGTGGTCATATTAACCGCACCGCCGAAGGCACCCGTACCGTTGGTGGATATACCCGCACCGCGCTGCACCTGAATATCGCCGACAGCCGACACAAGGTCGGGGGTGTCGTACCAGTACATCGAATGCGAGTCGGGGTTGTTCATCGACACGCCGTTGACGGTAACATTCAGACGCGTGGCATCGGTGCCGCGCAGACGTATCGAAGTTCCGCCTATTCCGATACCTGTTTCGTTGGTTGCAATCATCGACGGCGTGAGAGCCAGCAGCGAAGGGATGTCCAGACCGAAATTGTTGCGTTCGATCTCCTCCTTTGCAATGTTCTCGAATGCCACGGGCGTATTGCTCGTCGCACGAGTTGCCGTCACTTCGATTTTCTGAATTTCGTGGATTTCGAGCGAATCCGCGTCAAACTGCTGTTGTTGCAGGCTTTGGGCCGCAACACCCGCAACGGCAGAGAGTGCCGCAAGGGTAAAAAAAATCCTTTTCATACTCTTTATTTAAGTTAATAAAACAGCTGAAAAGGGGTATGTGTAGATTTTTACTCTGTCTCCCGGTCTCGGCATTATCCGTATCCGGTTCAATGGGTATAATCTCAGCCCGCAGCAAAGCGAGCACCCCTTTATCAATTATCGGCGGCAAAGATAGCACAAATTTTATAATTGTCGGCAAGCGGCCTGTAAATTTCACGTACCGCAAACCGCAAAAACAAAGGTCCGGAGAGTTCCGGACCTTTGTCGATTATCCGTGGCGGAAAATGCCGTTAATCTTCGAGGAATTTCTTCGACACTACGACACGCACCGCACGATGCAGAATGCCGAACTCCAACGGTGTGGCACCGAGCAATTCGCCATCGACTTCCAGAAGCGAGTCGGGCGACGAGGTAATCTTTATTCTGCTGCCCTGAACATGGCTGATATGTCCTATCTCGTATATCTGGCCGTTGAACATCTTTTTCAGTCGGAAAATTATATGCCACCAGTGTATGGGTCTGATAATGGTCATATCGAGCAGACCGTCATCGACAACCGCTGCGGGCAGCTGCTGAATGCCGCCTCCGTTATACTTGCCGACACCGACCGACATACTGAACAGCAGGTCATTGTAGACCACCTCGCCGTCCACGTAGACCTTTACGCCCGGAGTCTTGTAGGTAAAGTATGAACGGACGACGCTGAAACCGTATAGCCACCGTCCGCGCCAGCCTTTGGTTTTGAGGTGATTGAACCGCTTGACGACGAAGGCGTCGAAACCCGTTCCCGCCACATTGGCCATATACCGTTTCTGACGATACTGGGACTCTTCGTATGTAACTTCGCCGACATCCTGCAGAAACGAATAACCCTCCTTCAGAGCGCGCACGGCTTCGGAATAACGGCGCGGAATACCGAACATTCTTATCCAGTCGTTGCCTGTACCTACGGGAATTACGGCAAGCAGAACTTCGTGCGGACGAACCTCCTGCTGAATGAATAGTCCGTTCACCACTTCGTGCAGCGTACCGTCGCCGCCGATAACCACAATCTTGCGGAATCCTGCCGTGACGGCCTTCACCGTAAGCTCTACGGCATGATTCTTATGTTCGGTGAATACCGATTCGCAATGTATGTCGTTATCGCGCAGGAGTTTCGATATTTGCGGAAAATCCTGCAAACCGCGCCCCATGCCCGCAATCGGATTGACGATTACGAACCATCTGTCGGCCGCTGCCGGCGCCGCATTGTTCAATGCGTTGTTCATCACTTTCGAGGAGCGTTTTTCAATGTATCGAGCAGGAATGAGTAGAATTTGCCAACCGAAGCAATCTCCACCTTTTCATCGGGGGAGTGAGGATAGCAAATCGTAGGACCGAACGAAATCATATCGAGATTGGGATATGTTCCGCCGATGATTCCGCACTCCAAACCGGCATGAATGGCGGTAACGGCAGGATCTTTTCCGAACAGGGCTTTGTACGATTCGCGCATCGCATACAATACGGGCGATGCCATGTCGGGATTCCAGCCGTCATACGCACCCGAAAGCTCGACTTCGGCTCCGGCCAGTTCGAAAACGGCGCTCATCGACTCGGCAAGAGCCTGTTTCTCGCTGTTCATCGAACTGCGCAGCAGACACTGCATCCTGACCGTCGAACCGTCGGATACCACACGGGCCAGATTCGTCGAAGTCTGCACCAAACCCTCCATTGCCACCGACATTCTCGCAACACCGTCAGCAACGCCTATAACGGCTTTGGTTATGCGCTTCGCAGTATCGGCAGGTATGACCTCGGCCGGCATCGAATCGGCAGGCGCCACCGTAACCGATATCGAATCCTCGATACCCGCAAATTCGGCGGTTATCGTCCGTTCATACTCGGCGGCTTCGGCAGCGAATGCCGCAGCATCTTTAACGAGCAGGGTAGCGACAGCCTCGCGCGGAATGGCATTGCGCAGTCCTCCGCCGTCCACCGATGCCAGCAGCCACTCTTGTCCGACAGCATTCAGGAAACGGAACAGCAATCTGTTTGCGTTGCCGCGCTGACTGCCTATCTGAATGCCCGAATGACCTCCTTTCAGGCCTTTCACCGTGAATGTTACCGCTTCATAACCCGATGCGGGAGCGGCTTCGGCCTTGTAGTCGAACACGGCATTCAAATCGAGACCTCCGGCGCAGCCCACATACAATTCGCCTTCGGTTTCGGAGTCGAGATTGAGCAGGATATCTCCCTTCAGAAGTCCGCCTTTCAGACCGAAAGCACCGTCCATGCCGGTCTCTTCAGTTGCGGTAAACAGAGCTTCGATTTCGCCGTGAGGAGCTGTTTCATCGGCCAGTACGGCCAAAATCGCAGCCGCTCCGATACCGTTGTCGGCTCCCAGAGTCGTACCGTTGGCCGTAACCCATTCGCCGTCCACATAAGCCTCTATCGAATCGTTTTCAAAGTCGAACACCTTGTCATTGTTCTTCTGCGGCACCATATCGAGATGTGCCTGCAATACTATGCCCTTGCGGTTTTCCATTCCGGGCGTTGCGGGCTTGCGGATATATACGTTATTCGCGCTATCCACGCAGTGTTCCAGATTGTGTTGTGCGGCGAAGTTCACAATATAGTTGCGAATGCGCTCTTCGTGGTGCGAAGGACGCGGAATCGCCGCTATCTCCGAAAAGTAATGCCATACCGCTGCAGGTTGCAGCGCTTTCAAATTCTTATCCATAATCATATGTTTTTGTTGTTCGTATCGTTATTGTCGGGACGCTGCTCAGCAAGACGCTGTTTGCGTTCCTCGGCATCGCGGTCGAAAGCCTCCACGATATGTTTGACGAGTTCATGACGCACTATATCGCGTTTGTCGAACTCCACGCAGCCTATTCCGTTTATCCCCTTCACGATGTTCATCGCACGTGTCAGACCGCTGTCCGAACGGTGCGGAAGGTCGATTTGCGTCACATCGCCCGTAACTATGAATTTGGCGTTACGGCCCATGCGCGTAAGGAACATCTTTATCTGCGACAGAGTGGTATTCTGAGCTTCGTCGAGTATCACGAACGCATTGTCGAGCGTGCGGCCGCGCATATATGCCAGCGGAGCAATCTGAACCGTGCCGTCCTCCATGAATTTCTGAAGTTTGGCAGGAGGAATCATGTCGTTCAGAGCATCGTACAGAGGTTGCAGATAGGGGTCGAGTTTCTCCTTGAGGTCGCCGGGCAGGAATCCCAGTTTTTCGCCCGCCTCCACGGCCGGACGGGTAAGGATGACACGTTTCACCTGCTTGTCGCGCAGAGCCTTCACGGCCAAAGCTATGGCCGTATAGGTTTTTCCGGAGCCGGCGGGACCTGTAGCGAAGAGCAAATCGCATTTGCGGTCCAGCTCCACCATCTTGCGCTGATTGACCGTTCTGGCCCGTATCACGCTTCCGTTGTTGCCGTAGACTATCACATCGCCGTTTTCGGCCGGCTCCTCCGAGGCATTGAATCCGCGACTGAAAGATTGTGCGACCACCTCTTTGGATATGTGTCCGTAACGGTTGTAGTAGGCGATAAGACCCTGCATTTTATGCTCGAAGTCGTCGATGTCGCGGGCATTGCCCAACACTTTGAGAGTCGAGCCGCGTGCCACGATGCGGAGTTTGGGATGAAGGGCCTTTATCTGCTCGATGTAAACGTTATTCGCGCCATACAGTTCCCGGGTGTCTACGCCCTCTACGGTAATTATTCTGTCGGTTGCCTCTGCCATGTCTTGCTTTAGAATAGATATCCGATTTTTATGCCTCCCGACCAGCTTTTGCTTCTGAATGTTATCGCGTCGCCGGAGGTGCCGGGAGTATAGGGATTGAATTCGTTGAGTGTTCTGTTAAGATAACCCGTGAAGCGGGCATCTATGATGAATTTGCCCGAAATGCAGAATGTAAGACCTGCCGCATAGCCGAAGGTCGGATGCAGATTGCCATACATCATCGACTCCTCGCCCGAATAGTAATTCGTGCGGCTCATGATATTGAAGACCGGACCTGCATTTATTCGCAGGTAGTCGAGCATATGCAGCGACAACAGCAGCGGTATTTCAATTTCATGACACTTTACCGAGGTTTTGGGCAGATAGTCGGACTGCGGACAAAGGACCTTCAGCGTCGTATATCCGTAGTTGAGTTCGGGTTGCACGGCCACCATGCCGAAGATTACGCCCGCCTGCACGCCGGCATTGTATGTTATTCCGGGCCACACCGAGAATCCCGACGGAACATCGTAAAGCGATATGCCGTTGTAGCGTATGCCGGCCGTAACGCCCCATTCGGTAGATACGTTTCCGCCTTTGGCGGCCGCGGTCAGCGCAAACGATATTGCCAACAATGCTAAAACGGACCTCTTCAACATGACTTCGAAACTCTGCAATTACATATAAATGATTTTTCAAAGGTAATGATTTTTTCAAAAATCATACGCATTTATCCCGTTTATTCGTCAAAATAGCGTATCTTTGCAATGCCTGCGGGCAGGCATCGGAACGCAATAGGCTGGATGACAGAACATTGTATTCGCGCAAACTGCGGCCCGAGGATTAACGCAACACGAAATTTGCAGATTATGAGTCTTGTAGCAATAGTGGGACGCCCCAATGTGGGCAAAAGTACGCTGTTCAACCGTCTGGTGGGACAGCGGCAGGCAATAGTGGACTCCACTGCGGGCACCACCCGCGACCGCCACTACGGAAAAACGGACTGGAACGGCCGTGAGTTTTCGATTATCGACACGGGCGGATACTCCGTGAACAGCGACGACGTTTTCGAGGATGAGATACGCCGTCAGGTAATGCTGGCCATCGACGAGGCCGATGCCATACTCTTCATGGTGGAGGTTTCGACCGGCATCACCGACCTCGATATGATGATGGCCGACATATTGCGCCGTTCGAAGAAGAAAGTGCTTTTGGTCTGCAACAAGGTCGATAACTACGATCTGATATACTCGTCTCACGAATTTTATGCCCTCGGACTCGGCGACCCGTTCTGCATAAGTTCGATGTCGGGCAGCGGAACCGGCGATTTGATGGATGCCATCCTCGCCGCACTGCCGGCCGACTGCGAAGCCGAACAGAACGACACGCTCCCGAGAATCACGGTAGTCGGCCGCCCCAACGTGGGAAAATCGTCGCTGACCAATGCCCTGCTCGGCGAGGAGCGCAACATAGTCACCCCCGTAGCAGGCACCACGCGTGACTCCATCTATACGCGATACAACAAGTACGGAATGGATTTCTACCTCGTAGATACGGCCGGTATGCGCAAGAAGGGCAAAGTGACCGAGGACCTCGAATTCTATTCGGTGATGCGTTCCATCCGCGCCATAGAAAATTCGGATGTCTGCGTACTCATGCTCGACGCTTCGCAGGGAATCGAATCACAGGATCTCAACATCCACAATCTCATCGTCCGCAACCGCAAAGGGTGCGTAATCGTGGTGAACAAGTGGGACCTCATCGAGAAGGGCAACAACACCATGAAAGAGTGGCGCGAATTTCTGTCGAAGAAACTCGCACCGTTCAGCGACATTCCCATAATCTTCACTTCGGTAATAAACAAGCAGCGAATAATGGAGGTGCTGCAAACGGCCATACGCGTATACGAATCGCGCAGCCGCCGCATACCGACATCGGAACTCAACGATTTCATCCTTCCGATAATCGAGCAGACTCCGCCGCCATCGACCAAAGGCAAATACATAAGAATCAAATATGCAACACAGCTCCCGACACCTACACCGCAATTCGCGTTTTTCGTAAATCTGCCGCAGTACATCAAGGAGACATATCGCAGATTCCTCGAAAACAACATTCGCGAACACTGGGATTTCTCGGGAGTTCCCATCCAAATTTATTTCCGTCAGAAATAGAAAGTTTAACCGTTATGAACTACGACAATATCAAACAGAGTCTGCATCGCGTGCTGTCGCTTATCGAAGATTGCGAACGCGAAGGACTCTCAGCAGTGGAATACGATTTGATAATCAAAGAGTTGCGCGATGCATATTCGGCATTCCGATTCGGATTCGCCCCCGCAGCCGCCGAAACACAGAATCTATATGCCGAAAGCGCGCATGAACATGAGACCGTTACGGCACAGCACTCCGACGCAGAACCCGAAGTCGTAACAGAGAGCGTACAGGCGACTGTTGCCGAGGAGGTTATCGAGGAGTCTGTTCCCGAAACCCCGGAGGAGACTGCCGCCGCATTCTTCAAATCGGAGGATGAAGGACAGAGCCGCCGTATGTTCCTGCGTTCGCTTTACGACGGCTTCGCTCCCGAACCGGAGAACAAACAGGAGGAGCAGCCTGCCGCAGAGCCGATAAACGAGACTCCCGTGGAGGAGACGGCCGCACCTGCAGAAGAGTTTGAGGCCGCGGTTGAAGAGACCGCCGCGGAGGATTCTCGCGAAGACTCTCCCGAGCCGACGGAGGAGCCGGCCGTTGAGACCGAAGTCGTTGCAGAACCGCAGCCTGAACCGCAGCAACCGGCAGTCGGGCATACGTCAGAAGCGGAGACCGCCCCTGCGACGGAGCATCATTTCGCTCCCGAGCATACCGAGGCCGTTTTGGGCGAGATGATAAATGCCGATGTCCGCACGATAGCGGATACCATAGTCCATGAAGATGCCGTAGCCGACGTGGTAGGCAAAGAGGCGATAAGCGATTTGCGGCAGGCGATAGGCATAAACGACCGTTTTCTGCTGATTCGCGACCTTTTCGAAGGCAATGCGGAGGCATTCGAGAGTACCGTGGCGAAACTCAATTCGTTCGACAATCTCGACGACTGTATGGTATACATAGTCGAGAATTACGACTGGAACCCGTATTGCGACGGTGCAAAGCTGCTCATGTCGCTGATCGAACGACGCTATATGCATCACGCCTAAAATCGAAAAACGCATGGCGACGACGGCAAAACTCTACATAGTACCCACTCCGATAGGAAATCTGGACGACATAACGCTGCGTGCGGTAAATATTCTGCGCGAGGTCGATTTCATTCTCGCCGAAGACACCCGCACAACCGCCGTTCTGCTGCGTCATTTGGGTATAGAGAAGCCGTTGCGGTCGCATCACAAGTTCAACGAGCATACGACGGTAAAGGCTGCAGCCGAATCCATTGCAGCCGGCAAAACCGTGGCTTTGGTGTCCGATGCGGGAACGCCGGGAATATCCGACCCGGGATTTCTGCTCGTGCGCACATGCCTTGAGGAGGGTATCGACGTAGAGACCCTGCCCGGAGCCACCGCCTGCATTCCGGCTCTCGTTCAGAGCGGATTTCCGTGCGACAGATTCTGTTTCGAGGGTTTTCTGCCACAAAAAAAGGGTCGTGCGAAACGCCTGTCGGAGTTGAAGGATGAAGAGCGGACGATGATTTTTTACGAATCGCCATACCGTGTCGTGAAGGCTCTCGAGCAGTTTGCCGGGATATTCGGCGGCGACCGTGAGGTATCGGTATCGAGAGAGATAACCAAAAAGTTCGAGCAAACGGTGCGCGGAACGGTATCCGAAGTACTCGAGTACTTCCGCACTCATGAGCCGAAGGGCGAATTCGTAATCGTAGTTGCAGGTCGTCCCAAGCGGAAACGCACCGACGAAGATTCAGACAAAAACGACGAGGAGAATGATTAACAATTCAGATATTACGCAGTTGAACCGATTTCAGAAGGTGCGTCTCGAGCTGTTGTGGGGGATGTGCCGTCTGATTGCGATACTGCCTTATTGGTTTCAGTATTACGTACTTCAGGAGTTTATCTACTGCGTTATACGAGGTCTGCGCTACCGCTACCGTACAATAACCGACAATCTGAGGAATTCATTTCCCGAGAAAAGCGACAAAGAGATTGGCAAGATTCGAAACGCATTCTATCTGCATCTGGCCGAGATGATGGTCAATACTATCGTACAGGCACGCATGAGCGACGAAGAGTGCCGCCGCAGACTCATATTCGAAGACGGCAACGAGATTCCGTTCGACTTTACCGACCGCACCTGCGTAGGTCTGACTTCGCATTTGGGCTGCTGGGAATATTACGGTTTTTGGGGTATGTGGCTGCCCAATCACATATTGGTGGCCGTCTATCACAAACTCCATAATCCCGTTATGGATGCTCTTTACAAGCGTCTGCGCGACCATTCACGCGAGTTGCCGGTGCCGGCACACGAATCGTTGCGATTCTTTATGCGCTACCGCAACGGTTATGAAGGCCGCAATCTGCTGCTCGGACTTATCTCTGACCAGAATCCGCCGCGTTATACCGACAGCCACTGGTTCCGATTCCTCAATCGCGACACTCTGTTCTTCGAAGGCGGCGAACAGCTTGCGTTAAAATACAAACTGCCGATGTTCTACTTCACGCAGTACAAGATACGCCGCGGTTATTACAAGGCTGTATTCAAACTCATTTACGACGGCACCGAAGAGGTTGAAACGCACGTTCTTACGGAACGATATGTGCGTATGCTCGAAAAGGACATTCAGGAACGGCCCGAAATGTGGATGTGGTCGCATCGCCGCTGGAAGCACCGACGCGACCGCAAAGGCAAACCGGTCACCCGTTCCACCAACTATTAATACCGCACAAAAGCCGCCGCAACGATGAAAAAGAGCGCCGTAGTCATACTTAACTGGAACAGCCGCGCATTGTTGCAGCGATTCCTGCCTGTCGTAATACGCAATACTCCATCCGAGGTCGATATATATGTGGCCGACAACGGCTCTTCCGACGGTTCTGCCGATATGGTCGAGGCCGAGTTTCCTGCCGTGAAGACGATTCGGTTGGAGCGCAATTACGGCTTTGCGGAGGGTTACAACATCGCACTTGAGCAGGTTGATGCCGATTATTGCGTTCTGTTGAATTCCGATGTCGAGACTCCCGAAGGGTGGTTCGAACCGCTTGCGGAGGCTCTCGATGCAGACGCTTCGGTGGCGGCCGCCGCTCCGAAGTTGCTGTCGCTCGAAAATCGCGACGAGTTCGAATATGCAGGCGCATCGGGTGGATTCATCGATTTTCTGGGTTATCCGTTCTGCCGCGGCCGCATACTGCAAAGCGTGGAGCGCGACGAGGGTCAGTATGACGATGCCCGGGAAGTATTCTGGGCGAGCGGAGCCGCATTGTGCTGCCGCATGAATGTATTTCGCAAACTCGGAGGTTTTGCAGGCGGTTTCTTCGCCCATATGGAGGAGATAGACCTCTGCTGGCGTATGCAGTTGGCCGGATACAAGGTCATGATAATACCCTCGAGCAAAGTTTATCACCTCGGAGGAGGCACTTTGCGCAAAAACTCACCCGGCAAAGTATATTACAATCATCGCAACAATTTGGCGATGCTGCTGCGATGCGCGCCCGCAGGCCAGCGGATTGCCGCCATTCTGTTGCGGCCTTTTACCGATATGCTCTCGGCCGCAGTCTATCTCGTATGCGGTCATCCCTCGTGGTCATGGGCAGTCGTGCGCGCTTATGCCGATTTTATCGGGCGGCACCGGCAGCTCTCGGCCGAACGCAAGATCATAAGGGCGGCGGCGATACGTGAAGCTCACGGAGTATACAAAGGCTCCATAGTATTGAGATACATTTTCGGAAAACACATCTATAAAGGACTTGAATTATGAAAAACTCCGCCATTGCGCTGTTGGCAGCCGCACTCACTTCGGTTGCAGTCTCCTGTACTCCTGTATCTTCGCGAACGGAGGTTATTCCTCAGCCGCTGCAGGCCGAAATCGATGCTTCGCGGCGATTCCGCATCGACGAGAATACCGCATTCACCGTAATCGCCGGGGACGACGAACGGCGACGAATCGAAGAGCGAGCAGCGTCAATACTCGGAGTCGGACAATCGGAGTCGGGCACGATAGTGCTGACTGTAGAGGAGGGCAGCGGCAAGGCGTCGAAAGAGTCTTACCGTCTGAATGTCACGACTGAAGGCATTGAAATCTCGTCTCCGACGGCGGCAGGCGTTTTCTACGGATTGCAGACGCTCGGGCAGCTTCGCGCCGATGACGGCTCCGTACCGGTATGCCGCATCGAGGATGAACCGCGGTTCGCATATCGCGGAGTCATGCTCGATTTGTCGCGTCACTGGTTCGGCAAGGAACACGTGAAGCGGCAGATAGATGTATTGTCGCGCTACAAATTCAACCGCGTGCATCTGCATCTTACCGACGCGGCAGGATGGCGCATCGAGATAAAAAAACATCCCCGTCTTACCGAACTGGCCGCATGGCGAACCGATTCGCTGTGGAAAACGTGGTGGAACGGCGGCCGCGGCTATGTCGAAGAGGGCAGCGAGGGCGCCTATGGCGGATATCTTACACATGAGGATGTTCGCGAAATAGTGGAGTATGCCCGCGACCGATACATCGAAATAATACCCGAAATAGAGATTCCCGCGCACTCCGAGGAGGTTATGGCCGCATATCCCGACCTCTCCTGCACCAAAGGCCGCAACATACAGGGCGATTTGTGCATAGGCAACGAGCATACAATAGCATTGCTCGAGGATGTACTCACCGAGATTGTCGAGCTGTTCCCGTCGGAGTATATCCACATCGGCGGAGATGAAGCTGCGATGAACAACTGGAAATCATGTCCGCTCTGTCGCGCCCTCATGCAGAAAGAGGGTATGCAGGATGTTCGCGAGCTGCAAAGCTACATAATCGGCCGTATGCAGAGGTTTCTGGAGCGCAAAGGCCGCAAAATAATAGTGTGGGATGAGATTCTCGAGGGAAGCGACCCCGAAGCCGTAATCATGTGCTGGCACGGCGTACACCGCGGAATAAAGGCTGCCGAAGAGGGCCACGACGTGATAATGACGCCGGGCGAATTCTGCTATTTCGATTCGTATCAGGATGCGCCGTATTCGCAACCCGAAGCTATCGGCGGATATCTGCCGTTCGAGAAGGTCTATTCATACGAGCCGGTGCCCGAATCGACCGACTGTTCGGCGGCGAAACATATAATCGGAGTTCAGGGGAATCTGTGGGCCGAATACATTCCGAGCCGCGAGCATGCCGAATATATGCTCTATCCCAGAGCATTGGCACTCTCCGAAGTCGCATGGAGCCGGCCCGAACGCAAGAATTTCGACGAGTTCCGCACTTTGGCTGCCGCGCAGGCCGACAAATTGCGCAGCGAGGGTATAAATGCCTTCGACCTCTCAACCGAAACAGGCAACAGAGAGGAGGCGCAATCCCCGATAAAACACAAAGCACTCGGCAAATCGGTAATCTATGCCGACGACGCACCATACTGGCCCGGATACTCGGCGGGCGGCGACGGCGCACTTACCGACGGCATACGCGGAGGCTGGAGCTACGGAGACCGCCGCTGGCAGGGATTCGTGGACAAGGAGGGCGTGGACGTAACGATAGACCTCGGCACAGACACCGAACTGCATTTCATAGGAGCCGATTTCATGCAGATATGCGGTCCCGATGTCTTTCTGCCTGCGGAAGTTATCATATCGATATCGGAAAACGGCAGCGATTTCGACGAATTGGCACACTTTTTTCACGAGGTCGTTCGTGACGATGCCGTTTCGTTCCGCAACTTTGCATGGAGAGGCGACGCATACGGAAGATATGTTCGCTACCGCGCAAAGCACGGAAAATTCGGAGGTTTCCTGTTTACCGACGAAATAGTCGTAGAATAAAAATGTCGCGGAAACTTGCAAATATGTAAAATATACTTTACATTTGCATCGTCAAACAAAAAAATGATGCTTATGAAAAGGAGTTATTTGCTGCCGCACATATACCAGCGTATAGGAGTGTGGATGTTTATTGCGGCCATTGTCGCGTTGATTTGCTATGCAGCAGTCTGCATGATTATCGAATTCGATGCAACCGACCCCGATATGCTGCTGTCGAAACGGGGTATTCTGGTGCGCTATTCCAATCTCGTCATCTGCATTTTCCTGTGGATTTCGATATTGTTCACGGCGTTCTCGCGGGAACGGCACGAAGACGAAATGATTGAATCCGTGCGAAGAAAATCGGTCGTGAATGTCGCATATACGGTATTTTTGATATATTTGTTCATCGTATTGTTCGGCATCATAAGCGACACATATTTCGGTCCCGTGCCGACATATGCGAGAAATGTGTGTCTGTTGGATTTTGCGAGCATAAAGGATTTTATGCACACCATCACCGACCCCACGATACTGTTCCTGTTTTATGAGGCGGTATTCCGCACCCGTTTGGCCCGATTGAAAAAAGCTTTGAAAAATGAATAACAGAATAAGAGTGGCGCGAGCCGAAACAAAGATGACACAACAGCAGCTGGCCGATTCGGCCTGCGTAAGCCGACAGACAATCAACGCCATCGAGAGCGGCAAATTCGTGCCTTCCACTCTGCTGGCATTGAAAATAGCACGCATATTCGGGAAGTCGGTAGAGGAGCTGTTCTCGCTCGAAGAGGAAGATCTGCAATAACTAAACGGCATGAAACGAACTTTGTATAAAATATACGGAAGCATCATCATTACGGCAGCGGCGGTCCTGACGGCTTCGGCACAGGAACCGCAGCCGCAGAAGAACGACGGCCCGCAAACCGGAGAACAGCGCGAAAGCGTCGCTGCCGATGATTACGACCTCGAGGCTCTGCCCGACATAACCAAATGGCTGCCGGTAGAGCAGTTCGCACAAGAGATGCAGGCCGAAAGAACCGCCCGTTTCGCAAAGTCGAGTTTCTCGACCGACATGGTGATACCCAAACGTAAGATTAAGGCGGTAGTCATTTCGCCCGACAACAATTCGATACGGTTCGGCGAACATTTCTCGATTTCGAACGGCAGTGCCGGAAACTGGGGAGTTCCATATCCGAGTGCCTATCTCGATGCCCGAACCTTGTCGTTTCCCATCCCGAGATAACTGAAAAGGCGGCACGATTGTGCCGCCTTTGCCTTATCATTCATCGTGACTTACAAATCGACTTTACCCAATTGGCCGCGCATACCTTTCATGTAATATTTCACGAATATGGCAGCCTTGCGCAGGGTAAATCCCTTTTTGCGGCCCAATATTCCGCGCTTGATGTGTTTGAGCATCTTATTGAAAGGACGCAGATTGCGCACGGCCCAGTTTTTACCGTACACGCGGTCGAAATAGGCTGTGTTGCGCAATTTGTACATTATCCGCCAGCTGAGGAACTCATCCTCCGAAGCGGGAGGCATTATATGACGCCATAATATCGCTTCGGGTATCAGCAGAGTACGATATCCGGCCAGCGTACTGCGATATACGAAATCGGTATCGTCGCAGAATATGAAAAACTCCTTGTTCGGCAATCCTATCTCCTCGATGAGGGAACGGCAGATAAGCGGACCTTCGAACGGAATGGTCTGCACATAACACGGAGCTTTCAAATCCTCCTCGGTGATACGGTCGCGAAGAACCACCTTGAACGGATTGGTCATGTTGAGTCTCTTCCAGAACATAAGACTCCATTCGCCGGTCTCGCTCTGCTTGCGTCCCGGTTGCAGAATCGCCACCTTGTCGTCGTCATTCCGATGGTCGAGCAGACGTTCCAAACAGTCATCGGCAGGGGAGACATCATCATCCATCACCCAAATCCAGTCATAGATGCCGCGTTCGAACGCGAACTTCATTCCCGTATGGAATCCGCCGGCACCGCCTACATTTTCCTGATTTATAACCGTCAGAGAGTTCTCTCCGGCAAGCCACTCGCCGGTTCCGTCGGTGCTGCCGTTGTTCACGACCACAATCTCGCTTACGGCCACGGTCTGACGCCGCAGGGCTTCGATGCATCCTTTCAGCAAAGACAGGCGGTTGTATGTCACCACTACGGCTATAATGTTGTTTTGACCACTCATCATAAATAATAATATTATACTGACAACTTAAGCACCTTTCCTATTATCGGCGCCATATCGTAATATTTGTACTCGGCCAAACGACCGCCGAAAATCACGTTCTTCTCCCGCTCCGCCAACTCGCGATAGCGTTCGTAAAGAGCCTCGTTGCGCTGGTCATTGACAGGGTAGAATGGCTCCATTCCGTCACGCCATTCGGTCGAATACTCACGCGAAATCACCGTCTTGGGATTTTCGTCCACCTCGGCGCCGAACATCTCGAAATGCTTGTGTTCGATAATGCGGGTATAGGGAACCTCGCGCGAAGTGTGGTTCACGACCGCATTGCCCTGATAGTTGGAGATATCGAGCAGTTCGGTTTCAAATCGCACGGTGCGATATTCCAATTTTCCGAAACGGTAGTCGTAGAACTCGTCTATCTTGCCCGTAAAGACTATCTTTTCCGCTATCGACTCCCAGTATTTTCTGTCGGCGAAGAAATCGGTATCGGTTTTAACCTCCACACCCTCAAGCAAACCGTCTGTCAGTCTGTTGTAGCCGCCGACGGGAATGCCCTGAAACTTGTCGTTAAAATAGTTGTTATCGAACACGAATCGCACCGGCAGACGACGAATTATGAAAGGCGGGAGTTCGGTGCAGGCACGTCCCCATTGCTTTTCGGTATAACCTTTTATCAATTTTTCGTAGATGTCGCGGCCGATAAGCGAAACAGCCTGCTCCTCGAGGTTGCGCGGTGCGGTTACACCTTGCCTGCGCAACTCTTCAATGAATCCGGCACGCTGCTCGTCGATTTTGGCGCGGGCCTCTTCGGGAGTCTTCACGCCCCACATCTGATAGAACGTGTTCATATTGAACGGCAGATTGTACATCCTGCCGTCAGGAGCCAAGGCTACGGGGCTGTTGGTATAGCGATTGAACGGCACTATGGAGTTCACGAAATTCCACACCTCTTCATCGGAGGTGTGGAATATGTGCGCTCCGTACTTATGCACATTAATGCCTTCGATATTCTCGCAATAGACATTGCCGCCGGTGTGGCTGCGTTTGTCGATGACCAAACAGCGTTTGCCTGCCCGTTTTGCCCGATAGGCGAATGCCGCACCGAACAAACCTGACCCGACTATCAAATAATCGTACTCTCTCATCGTTTATCACCCTTTGCCCGCGTATCGGCGAGAACCGTTGTAGCAATGAATACACAAAAGCAGCAGATACCGCTATTTCTTGTCGGTTCTGGATATCGATTCGCGCATCTGCGTATCGGCCATTACGTTCTTCATTTTATAATAGTCCATAATACCCAGATTACCGTTGCGGAAAGCTTCGGCCATTGCCAAAGGCACTTCGGCTTCGGCCAGAATAACTTTGGCGCGTGCATCCTGCGCTTTAGCCTTGTTCTCCTGCTCTAAAGCCACCGCCATAGCGCGACGCTCTTCGGCTTTTGCCTGCGCGATATTTTTATCGGCATCGGCCTGGTCCATCTGCAACTGCGCTCCGATATTCTTGCCCACATCTATGTCGGCGATATCGATCGAGAGAATCTCGAATGCGGTTCCTGCATCGAGACCCTTTTCGAGTACTACACGCGAAATGAAATCGGGATTTTCGAGTACGCTTTTGTGCGAAGCGGCCGAACCGATGGAGGATACTATGCCTTCACCGACACGAGCCAAAACAGTCTCTTCGCCGGCACCTCCGACCAACTGCTTGATATTTGCACGCACGGTCACGCGCGCCTTCGCTATCAGCTGAATACCGTCTTTGGCGACTGCCGCCACGGGAGGAGTGTTGATGACTTTGGGATTCACCGACATCTGCACGGCTTCGAACACGTCGCGGCCTGCAAGGTCGATTGCAGTCGCCATCTTGAAGTCGAGCATGATGCTGGCTTTTTGTGCCGAAACCAGCGCATGAACCACATTGGTAACGTTACCGCCTGCGAGATAGTGGGCTTCCAGTTCGTTGGGGTTGAGTTTAAGGCCCGCCTTCGTACCCTCAATCATCGACGAAACTATTACCGAGGGCGGCACCTTGCGCCAGCGCATCAGCACTAACTGCAACAGATTGATGCGAACGCCCGACACCAAAGCCGAGAACCACAATCCCACGGGGATGAAGTAGAAGATAAGCCACAATGCGATCAGACCCAGCACGCCGAGGACCGCTACAATTCCGATTCCGTACATTTCCATAATATTTTACAGTTTTAATTTAATTTTCTGACTATCACATTGAAGTTCTCGAAGCCCGTGACCTCGATTTCGCACTTGGGGTCTATATAGGAGTCCATCGACTTGGCTTCATATATTCGGCCGTCGATTTCCACCTTGCCCATAGGCGACAGACGCGATACGGTAACGCCTCTGGCTCCTGTCGAGAGGTGTTCCGCCGGCTGTTCCATGCTCGACGACTCAATCTCCTGCGAGAGCGATAGACGCTGCCATGTCTTTGCACGCAGCGATATGACGGTAGCGGCCAGCGAAACGGCAGCGATTATTACTATAACCGCTATTCCGGTCACATATCCGTAACCTGCAAACGCAAGCCACACGGCACCGCCGTAGCAGACCAACGACAGCACGGTTCCGATGAACGAACCGCTCAGAAAGACCAGTTCCGCAACGAGGAACAACACTCCCAAAATCACAAGCAACGATATGTAAAACATAACTTTCGAATTTTAATCGGTTAAAGATAGCGATTTTTATTCGATTGTCAAAACGAACGGCCATAAAAAAAGAGAGCAATCTTTCGATTGCCCTCA